>JAFSGO010000004.1 GCA_017440765.1 Clostridia bacterium | reverse complement strand
GATTTCTTCACTTAAATCACAAGTGCTGTCAGCAGTCAGCAAAACCTTATTACTCAAAGCCCATACCTCCCTTTGTAACATATGTTATTTTACCACAAATATGTCGAAAATGCAAGCATTTTGAACAGCAAGGGCGCGGACAAAAGTCCGCGCCCTGAATGCTTATGATATTGTCAGCCGTACGACAACCTCGTTACCGGTATAGAGCATACTAAAAGAGTAGCTGCGTTCAATTCCCATCGCCTTCAAAACGGCGTTGTGATTCTTGTTAAACCAGTCAACAAAGGATTGAGCGCCGCCCACGCAATAGATGTGCGTATCACCGGTTGTTTTCGTTAACATTCGCGCGACGCCGTCCACGGTATACTCTGTTAATCGCGTCCCGTTTTTGACATGGAAATTGTTTGCCGTCGCCACACACTTCGGCAAAGCATAGCTGTTTTCGCTGCTGATCGTATGGTTTTCGTTGATCTGCGCAGTGGTCAAATTAAAATACGGATACACAACCGGTGTATTCGCATCGTCCGTATCGTCCCAAGTCGGATCCACGTGATAATACTGACCGTCGATACGCGCTACGTTCCACGCGTGACCTTCGGATAAACCGGTAAATGGACTGATACTGGTCCCCTCCGCCATCAGGCATTGGATGCCCGATTGATACAGCAAATACTGAAACGCGCGGGCATATCCTTCACACACGGCTTCCCCTTTCACCAGTGCTCCGTAAGCATTGTGAGCGTTCTCGCCCTCTTGATAAGTCACACGTTTCGCCAACGCATCGTGCAAAAGCAACTCGCGTTCGTACTCATCGTTCCCGGTTGCCGCAATTTTCAAAAGAGAAAGAACCGCTTTGTGAAAATCAGCTCTGGCACGCTGCAATGCTTCTCCGGTCATGGTGTATGACAGTTTGAGCTGAACGACCTTGTCAGTACGCTGAGAGACAGTATATCGCATCTTACCGTCACACCAAAAGTGTTGCGGATAATCCGCGTAGTAGTGATAAAAAGCGGTCATCATTTCCGATTCAGTCAGCGTTTCACCTATTTCCACGGTTGCTTGACAGTTCTCAACCGCATCCACTATTTTTTGATACACCTCCGCAAGCACCTCGCCGTTCGGCAATTTCCTCAGCTCGCATAAGCCGTAGTACGAGGAGGACGCGAGAGGCGTTAAGGTGTGTACCGTCGGTGCAGCGGTCGTGGTAGTGGAAAGGGACGTTGAAACGGTACTGCTTGAAGTGGAGGTCGCTTTTGTCTTCGTTGGCCTTGCCGGGCTGACGGTAGACGGTATCTCCCCGGCAGATGTGGTCCTCACACAATCTACCGTTGGCTCACCCGCAAGCGGCACATCGGAGGTTGTGCCGTTCACTTTGGCAACTGTTGTGGTCGTAACACTTTCCGAAGGCGCCTGTGCGCCGCAACCACCAAGCAGCGCTACAATGAGCAAAACGCTAACAATAACGGTAAAGGATTTGACTGTCATACACTCACACCTCCTATATTCAGTATACCATAACGACCTTTTCTGTCAACGAAAAAAGCGCCGGAAACATCCGGCGCTTTTGTTATCGTTCTTCACGGAAATACGCTAATCCCAAGCTCTGAGGCGGCTGGTATTCACGTTTTTTGCGCATACTGGTAATGATCAACACAACAACCGTTACGATGTACGGCAGCATTTTGAAAAGCTCTTTTGTTTCAATGCCCAAGCCGGGAAGGTAATTGTTGATGTTGCACAGGGCACCGAATAAGAAAGAGCCGGCAATAGCAAGCAACGGCTTCCAGATTGCAAAAATAACCAAGGCGATCGCCATCCAGCCGCGGTCGCCGAACGCATCGTTTGACCATACGCCGTTGGCATACGCCATGACGTACTGCAGACCGCCTAAGCCGGCAATCGCACTACCCAAACAGGTTGCCGTATATTTGTACCGTGTAACATTGATGCCCGCCGCGTCTGCGGTTGCAGGACTTTCACCGACCGAACGCAGATTCAGACCGATACGTGTACGATTCAGAATAAGTGAAACCACAATCGCAATCACAATGGAAACGTATGTCAGAAAATCGTGGGATAAAAAGATCCTGCCAAACCAACCCAGATCATCGGCAAAAGGAAGCGATGCACGAAAGAAGCCGCTGGTCTTTGTCAAAATAACCGAGGGCAATTCACTGTTGGTCAGTTTCACAAGCGAACCGCCGAAGAAGTTTCCGAGTCCGATGCCGAACGTGGTGATTGCCAAGCCGGTAACGTTTTGATTAGCGCGCAACGTGACGGTAAGGAAACTGTACAGAAGACCCATCAGCACGGAGAACAGAATGGATACCAACAACGGAATTATAACTGCCAAAAACGGATTCATATTGGCAAGTTGGTTACCGCATGCCTGTTCATACAAAAAGGCGCCGATTACGCCGCCGATACCGCCGGCGTACATAATACCCGGAATACCCAGGTTCAGGTGTCCCGATTTTTCGGTCACGATCTCACCGACAGAACCAAAGAGAAGCGGCACGCCAAGCGGGATCGAACTTTGAATAAATGCAGTAATCATGAGCGCGCCTCCTTTTTCGTATGACGGAATTTAACCGAGTAGCGGATAAAGAATTCACAACCTACCACAAACAGAATCACAACACCGGCCACAATGTCGGCATACGAACTGTTCAAGAAGAAGGTATCGGCTACTTTGGCGGCACCGATATTTAAGAAGACTACCAACGCCGACATGGCCGCCATGATGTAGGGATTAAACAAGCCAAGCCACGATACCATGATGGCGGTAAAGCCAAGCCCCCCCACCGTATGCGTGTTGATGGAATGGTCGGTTCCCGCCACCAGCAGTACGCCTGCAAGGCCTGCAATTGCGCCGGAGATCACCATGGTGCGGATAATCACCTTTTTAACGTTGATACCGATATACCGTGCCGTATTCTGACTTTCACCGACAACGGCGATCTCATATCCTTGTTTACTGTATTTCAGATAGAAATACAGTACAACCATCGTTACCGCAACAACCAAAATGTTCAATAAAAACTTTTGGTTGCCCAAAACAGGAAGCGCACCGGTTTCCACCGGCCGGATCACGGTAAGACCTTTACTGGCAATCAAAACGTAGTACGCAACCAACTGCGTGGCAACATAGTTCATCATCAAGGTAAACAAGGTTTCGTTTGTACCGTACCACGCCTTAAACAACGCGGGGATCAATCCCCACACGGCACCGAACACAATACCCAGAACCACTGCTAGCACCGTGTGCAACCACGGTGTCACGCCATCCAATTCCAACATGCAGATCATGGCGCCAAGGCCACCCATCAAGGCCTGACCTTCCGCACCGCAGTTCCAGAACTTCATTTTGAAGGCAGGGGTTACCGCCAGGGTAAGGCACAACAGAATGGCGGTTTCTTGCAAAAACTTCCACAACATCGTGGCTTTTCCGCCCTCAAACAAACGGCCGAATGCACCACGGATCATCATGGAAAAGACTTCGCCGAGCGATACCTTTGTTAGCATCATCGACACAAAACCCATCAGCAAAAAGCCGATTAAAATTGCTGCCAAACGAATCAGCCATGCTTTCCACCACACGAGGTCATCACGCTTGGCGATCGTGATCGCCGGCTCGTGTGTATGTTTTTTTGTCATCACATCAGCCATGCTGCGCATCCCCCTCCGTCTTGGTCATTAACAGTCCAATCTCTTCTTTGGTTGCCGTACGAGCATCCACCACACCGGTGACCCTACCGGAACCGATAACCAAAATACGGTCACACAATTCCAAGAGCACATCGAGATCTTCACCAACGAAGATAACGGCAACACCGCGCTCTTTTTGATCGTTGAGCAGATTATAGATCGTGTACGAAGAGTTGATATCCAATCCGCGTACCGGATACGCCGCCATCAGCACCGTAGGCGAAGCCGCGATTTCTCGACCGACCAATACTTTCTGCACGTTACCGCCCGACAACCGACGGACAGGCGTGGTGGCGCTGGGGGTCACCACTTCCAGATCTTCAATGATGTGTTCCGCCAGATCTTTTGGGGCTTTGCGCTCTAAGAACATACCTTTTCCTTTGGTATAACTGCGGAGCATCATATTATCGATGATATCCATGTTGCCGACCAAGCCCATGCCAAGACGGTCCTCCGGAACGAATGACAAGCGTACGCCGAGTTCACGGATCTGCAACGGCGTTTTGGAACACAAGTTGTCCATGTTACCAGTCTGAGGATTGTTATACAACACCGCACCGCTATCCAGTTTTTGCAAACCCGCGATTGCTTCCAACAACTCACGTTGACCGGAACCGGCGATACCCGCAATACCCAAAATCTCTCCCGCATTGGCGGTAAAAGATACATCATCCAGTACCAAAACACCTTCGCGATTGGTGCAATCGATGTGATGCACTTCCAAACGCGGGGTGACGTTTTGGGGTTCACTGCGTTCGATATTGAGGGAAATCTTCTTACCAACCATCATTTCGGTCAGTTCCGATTCGTTGGTTTCCGCTGTGTTGACGGTACCAACGTACTCACCTTTGCGCAGAACCGCCACTTTATCCGAAAGACTCAACACTTCGTGGAGTTTGTGGGTAATGATGATAATGGCTTTGCCGTCATCCCGCATGCGGCGAAGAACCGCAAACAGTTTTTGGGTTTCCTGCGGCGTTAACACGGCAGTCGGCTCATCCAGGATCAAAATATCCGCGCCGCGATATAATACCTTTACAATTTCAACCGTTTGTTTCTCCGATACCGACATGGTATAAATTTTCTTTTTCGGATCCACATCAAATCCGTACCGTTCACAAATATCCTGCACTTTTTTTTGGGCAGCTTTTAAGTTGTAACGGCCTTCTTCTTTGAGTCCAAGTACAATGTTCTCAGTCGCCGTAAACACATCGACCAATTTAAAATGCTGATGGATCATACCGATCTTATAGTCGAATGCGTCTTTCGGTGACGCGATCACGGCTTCTTCCCCATCGATGAAGATCTGACCCTCGTCCGGAAAGTAAATACCGGAGATCATATTCATCAGCGTGGTCTTACCGCTGCCGTTCTCCCCAAGAATCGACAGGATCTCACCGCGGTTGACTGTCAGTGAAACGCTCTTGTTCGCGACAACCGAACCAAAAGTTTTGGTGATGTTTTGAAGTTCAATCGCAGGTACAGTACTCATACTGATTCCTCCTTGTGCCTGTTTTACAACTCAAGATCGCCTTGCAAAGCCCTGCAAGACAAGTTCAACTGTAAAACCAGGGAAGGCGGGGCAGTCTGGTGCCCCGCCTTATCCTAAAAATACCTATTGATTATTCGCCGTAGTTACGATCCAACAGCGTGATGCCATCGATTTCGATATCGAAATACGGGCCGGAACGATGTTTGGACTCGTAGAAGATACCGTTTTCGATTGCTTCGGTATCTTTTGCGAAGTCGGCGTCGGTATTAACGTCTGCCATGTAGGTGGTGAGTTTCTCACCTTTCACGGTAAAGTTGGCGGTATCAAACACGTTGATGGTACCATCCTTCAAACCGGCTTCAACAGTAGCGAGTTTTTCAGCAGTGCCTGCAGCAACGTTCTTGCCGAGTTCGGTCAATGCAACGGAGCCGTTTTTCAGGTCACCGGCCCAGTCAATGGCGATTTCAGCATCGTTCTTAACTTGGTTGATCATGTACTCGAAGTAAGGCACCCAGTTGATGCGAGAGGAAACCAGGAAGGTTTCGGGGCAAGCCGCGTTGGTGGAACCATTGTAAGAAACGTTCGGAACCTTCGCGTTCTCGCAAGCAGTAGGAGCACCCATCGAGTCAGCATGCTGAGAAATGAGCACGCAACCACCGTCGATCAAGGACTGAGCGGCCTGTTTCTCGAGCTGCTCATCGTACCAAGAACCGGTGAAGCGAACATCCATCTTCACTTCGGGAACGATGGATTTTGCACCCAGATAGAAGGAGGTGTAGCCGGACATAACCTCAGCAAAGGTGAACGCGCCGACGTAACCCATCTTCGCTTGTTTTGCCGTGATCTTGCCGGCATCGATCATCTCTTTGAGTTTCAGACCGGCAACCACACCCGCCAGGTAACGGCCCTGATAGATGTGAGCAAACGCGTTGTGGAAGTTTTTCAGTTCGGTGGCGGTGTGAGCCTGGGTACCGGTGGCGTGGCAGAATTCCACATCCGGATACTCTTTAGCAGCCTTCATCAAGAAGGACTCGTGACCGAAGCTATCAGCGAAGATGATGTCGCAACCTTCGACCTCGATCAACTCTTT
>JAFSGO010000039.1 GCA_017440765.1 Clostridia bacterium | reverse complement strand
TGGGCGGATATTCAGCCCGCTCTCCCGTAAAACCTGCATAAACTGTGGGATAACCGTTTGTCCCAACGTGAGGGCGGATCCAATACGCACACGCGGGCTTTTTCCGCGTGATTCCGCCAAATTTTCAAATTCTTCAAATTCCGCAAGAATTTCTTTGCCTTTCACAAACAATTCCTTGCCGATATCGGTGAGTACCAATCGTTGGTTAATTCGCTCAAACAATTCTACGTTGTACTGCTTTTCCATTTCTGCAATACAATGTGACACGGTCGGTTGTGCCATATATAACGCTTCCGCTGCACGTGTTACGCTGTTGTGTTCACATACGCTCACAAAGATCCGCAAATGCCGTATCGTCATGTTACCCCTCGAATCATAATAAAAATCTTATAAACTTTATCAGATTATACTATTTTACTTATGATTTGTCAACTGCTATACTACATAATGGAATAAGTTGGAGATTGTACTACGAAAGGGAGAGGTGTATGGGCGCAGCTTTGGAGTTTTGGAATCAAATGACAGCAAACCCGTTGTTGTTTATTGCAGTTTTGTTAACGCTCGGCGTTATTTTGGTCAACGGCTGGACAGATGCACCGAATGCGATTGCCACCTGTGTGGTAACGCGTTGCATGTCTCCCCGCGCCGCAATACTGATGGCGGCGGTCTTTAATTTCCTTGGCGTATTTGTGATGACCATGATCAATGCCACCGTAGCGGAAACCATTACGAAAATGGTAGATTTCGGCGGTGATCCCGATCTTGCCATTATCGCGCTCAGTGCGGCACTGTTTGCCATCGTGCTGTGGGCGACGCTCGCGTGGGTGTTCGGTATTCCGACCAGCGAAAGTCATGCGTTGATCGCGGGACTTACCGGCAGTGCAATTGCCTTGCACGGCAGTTTTTCCGGTGTGAACGGTAACGAATGGATCAAGGTCATCTACGGCATTTTCATTTCGGTCATTCTCGGATTCGGTATGGGCTTTTTGGTCTGTAAAGGCGTTACTGCCTTGTTTTATCGGGCAAATCGGCCCAAGACAGAACCGTTTTTCAAGGGCGCTCAGATTGCAGGTGCCGCCTCCATGGCGTTCATGCACGGCGCGCAGGACGGTCAGAAGTTTATGGGTGTTATCCTCTTGTGCGTGTATATGTCGCAAGGGCAAGCGTTGCCGAACGATCTGGATATTGCGGGAGATTACCTATGGTTGATGTTACTCTGCTCCATTATTATGGCGGCGGGTACCGCGATGGGCGGTAAGAAGATCATCAAATCCGTTGGTATGGATATGGTGAAGCTGGAAAAGTATCAGGGCTTCTCGGCGGATATTGCCGCGGCAATGTCTTTACTGTTCTGCTCGGTGTTCAGTCTGCCTGTATCTACCACTCATGCAAAGACAACGTCCATCATGGGTGTCGGGGCGGTTAAACGTGTGTCGGCTATCAATTTTGGTGTTGTGAAAGAAATGGTGTTGACGTGGGTACTTACCTTCCCGGGTTGTGGTTTGGTAGGATTCTTAATGACGAAGTTGTTTATGGTTATATTTAGATAATAGAAAGGATGTTAACGTATGGCAAAGGGCGATAAGTTTTATTTTGATAACTTTGTTGCAAGTACGGAGTTTTCTAAAAAAGCTGCGTCGTATTTGGTTCAGTGTTTGGAACAATACGATCATGAGCAATTAGAGGACAAGCTTTCGGTCATGCATGAATATGAGCATGGGGCAGACGGCGTCAAACACGAAATGTCCGAGGTACTTGCCAAAGCGTTTGTGACGCCTGTGGATCGCGAAGATCTGGATATGCTCAGTCGTGAGTTGGACGATGTGACCGATCTGCTTGAGGAGATTCTACAGCGGTTTTATATTTACGATATCAAAACGGTACTCCCCGATGCCATCGTTTTTGCTAAAGAACTCGTTAAAGCGTGTGACTATTTGGCGGATATTATGCAGGAGTTTGAGAATTTTAAGCGTTCCAAAAAGATCCGCGAGCTGGTTATTGACTTAAACAGCGTTGAAGAAGTGTGTGATAAGCTGTTTATTACCGCTATGCGTGATCTCACCCTTAATGCGACGACGGACGTTTTGGAAACTGTTTCGTGGCGTAAAATTTATGAGAGTTTTGAAGCGTGCGCGGATGCCTGTGAGCACGCAGCCGAGTGCGTTGGTTCAGTCATTATTAAAAACACGTAAAAGAGGAGCATCATCCCATGCCATGTTCATTGGTTTGGGCTGATGCTCTTTTTGAAAATACAAACGAAAAGGAGTAACAAAACATGACGATTTTCTCGATTTTTACACTGCTGGGCGGTCTGGCGTTTTTTCTGTACGGCATGAATGTCATGTCGGGCGGCTTGGAAAAATTAGCCGGTGGTCGTTTGGAAACGGCTCTTAAACGCATGACCTCCAATGCGTTTTCCAGTTTAGCGCTTGGCGCAGGTATCACGATTGCCATTCAATCCTCGTCGGCACTGACGGTTATGCTTGTCGGTTTGGTGAACTCGGGAATCATGGATATCTCGCAGACGGTCGGCGTTATCATGGGCTCCAACATCGGCACCACACTGACCGCTTGGATTTTGAGTCTTTCGGGTATTGATTCCGGTAATGTTTTTATTAATCTGTTAAAACCCGAAAAT
>JAFSGO010000038.1 GCA_017440765.1 Clostridia bacterium | reverse complement strand
TCCGCTCGATGTTCATCTTGACGAAAAGTTTGAGTTGATAGAGGCCGAATTTGGGTTGAAAGGATTTGCGGTGATCGTTAAGCTGTTCCAACGAATTTACGGACAGCAAGGTTATTACTGTGAATGGACAAACGAGGTTGCATTGATGTTCAGCAAAGGTTGTATGTTGGGTATCAACGTTGTTTCGGAAATAGTGATGGCAGCTATCAAAAGAGGTATTTTTGATTCGACACTTTATGAAAAGTATGGGATCCTGACGAGCGTCGGGATCCAAAAACGATACTTGGAGGCTTGTACCCGTCGTAAAGAAGTGACGATTAAAAAAGCGTACCTCTTGCTTTGCAATACTCAAAATTTTAAAAATGTGAACATTTCGGGCGAAAATGTATACATTTCTTCGAAAAATGCTGACATTTCCAAACAAAGTAAAAGAAAAGAAAAGAGAAGAGATTATAGTAAAGTAAAGGATAGTACTGACGCACTATCCGACAACTTCCAACCACCTACTGTCGAAATCATCCAAACATATTGTGATGAATTAGGACTTCATGTGAATGCTCAAAGATTTCATGATTATTATTCTACAAACGGATGGATCGTTGGAGATGGGACGCCGATGCAAGACTGGAAGGCGTGTATCCGCATTTGGGCGGTAAACGAAAAACGAAACTCAAATAAAAAGTCCGATCCACATGACAGCGAGTATGAACAGATGGTACAGGATTATGTGCCGACGTATCGAAAGAAAAAGAGGTGAGCGCGGATGATAGCGGAATGTGAATGGTGCGGAAAATCGTATAAAAAGATCCGGGGAATACAGAAATACTGCAGCCCAGGTTGCAAGCGGGACGCTACGAATGAAAAAGCGCAGCAATATAGGAAAAGTAAACAAGCTGCAACGGCGTGTGCTCGATCGGGTAGTAGTTTTCGCGATGTTCAGGCATATATCGATCAAGTACAAAAAGAGACAGGTGTCCTGCTGAGTTATGGCAAGGCGGTCGTACGGATGGAACAGGAGGTAAAGAAATGATCATTGTTCAGGATACTCGCGAGCAAGCGGGGAAAAAGGAGCATATTCTGAGTTACCTATCTGAGCACGGGATCCGCGTTGTACGGTCCAAGTTGTTTTGCGGGGATTGGACGCGGCTGGATAAGCAGGATGTTTGTATTGATACCAAGACAATCGGACTACAGGAGGTATACGGCAATCTGATCGGTAAGCAGCATAAGCGGTTTATAGACGAGTGTACGAGAGCACACGACAACGGGATCCGATTGATTGTGTTAGTCGAGGAAGAAGAGATCAATTCAGTGGATGAGGTGCATACATGGCGAAATTTGCGGCGTGACAGATGGTTTCGGTTATATGCCATGCATCAGAAAGGATATGCACTGGATCGGAAAATCGCGCCGAAACCTCCGGCAAGCAGTGATGTTTTAGAAAAAGCAATGAAGACAGTCGCAGAAAAATACGGTGTGGAATGGCGGTTCTGCAAAAAGACAGAGACAGGTGCTCAGATCGTTGGCATACTGGAGGGAAAAGAATGAAAAGATTAACATATTGGGCTGTTGGCGACGCGCTACGTAAGCCGCATTACTGTGCCGCGCCGGGTGTGAAGAAGGATGACTTGGTGCAGCGGCTTGGAGTTTTTGAAGACGGGCAAAGCTGCGTCGGGTGCCGGCATTACCATAATGGCGACGGTGACGATACGGTTTGCCCCGGGTGTTGTCGCAACTACGAGGAGGATTGTTATGAATCGTAAAATTCACGTTCTGATCAAGGATCCCGGCAAGAAGCCGCGGAGTGTCAATATTTCCAATACGCTTACGAATTTGCAAAAGACGGTTGGTGGATTTATCGAAACGGTTACGATCACGCAGGACTGCGTGATCATTTGCAATGAGGAAGGTCGATACAAAGGGTTGCCGTGGAACTGCGAGATCTGCGGTGTCAATTTCGTCGGCACGATCATACTGTGCGGTGTTGCCGGTGATGAGTTTGCGGATCTTCCGCTTTCATATCATGATATCAAACGTGTGATGCCGAATTTGTGGGAGAAAGGATGAACATAACGATGGCGACAGTTGATAAATACGTTTATACCTGCCGGTATTGCGGCAGAACGACACACGGACATATCTGTAGCGCATGCAGACACAAGCTCAAGTTGGTTCGACGGTTGCTTGCAATGGTGCGTGGAGTGAAGGCATAAAGCAAAGGAGAATGTGGATAATGTCTGATCACAAGATCATAAAAGCTTTGGAATATTGTGCGGATCCTAATAGAACGTGTGAAAGGTGCGCGTTGTATGATCCGAACGATGATGATTGTGAGTGCAGCAGTAAGTTAAAGCGTGCGGCCGTTGCATATATCCGTTTCAAAGACGCCGTTATTGAATGTCAGGAGCATACGATTCAGAAGTTAATGAATGATGAAAAAGCGAGCGTGGCAGAGGCACGGCACGGGGAGTGGGTATACAATCCTGATGGAATGGACTGGAATATCGGCGCTTGGGAATGTTCTTTGTGCCACGTAAAGAATGACAATCTTGGTGGGAGTAAGGGTATAAACCCATATAGGTTTGTCGGTGGACAATATTGCCCCAACTGCGGTGCAAAGATGGACGGAAAGGGTGAGGACAATGCGGCTGATTGATGCGGATGCGCTGAAATTAGAAGGGTTAAGTTTGGAAAAAGGTTGCACAGTTTTGGATATGGCTCTTGCTGTGATTAAAAGCGTAAAGGAAGCGCCTACCGCTGATGCCAAACCAATAGTGTACTGTAAAGATTGCAAACACACCACCGGCTCAAAATTAAAGTGTTCTAAATTCAACGAGATACAAATGAGCGGTTTGCATTTTTGTAGTTACGGCGAACGAAAGGACGGTGCGGAGTGATGAAAAATTATGAACTCATGACACTGTTAAGCGAAGCCAAAGCAAATGAAAATATCAAGGTTAGTGTTTGTCTTACGATAGAAGAACTTATGCAAGGTGACGAGATCGACAAAGGTCTTTACCACTTAACGCTTGATATTTGCGATTTCGACGGTGGCGTTATAAGCACGGAAGTTTAGGGGGTGTTTCCAATGAAATCCGTATTGATAAGCATACAGCCGAAATGGTGCGAACTGATAGCAAGCGGCAAAAAGACGGTTGAGGTGCGAAAGACAAGACCGAAACTGAAAACGCCGTTCAAGTGTTATATCTATTGCACCGTTGGCGGAATTAAAAAGATGCCAAGAGACTATCTTGCAGAAAATTTTGAGCGGGGCAAAGTCATAGGCGAGTTTGTGTGTGATGAGATATACCCGATTAAAGTGCATTCCAATTATGCGGTTCAAAACTGGATGTGGTATGAATTATCAAGGTCTTGCCTTTCTCTTGATGAGGTCGCTAAATATGTTGGAGCAAACAAAACGGGCTACGGTTGGCACATATCCGACCTTGTAATCTATGACAAGCCGAGAGAGTTATACGAATTTCATACCTTTTGCACAAAGTTTTATGATGGCGAGCATTGTGAAGAATGCGAGTATTTCATTGACGGCAGAGGTTATGAATATGACGAAAGCGACTGCGGTTGTGATGGATTAAAGCCGATAAAAAGACCTTTTCAATCTTGGGGATATGTTGAGGAGTGATACAGAATGAGCGATTTTAAATTTTACTGGTATATCTTCGCCGATGGATATGCGGCATGTGTTCGTGGGTTTTCCGAACAAGAGTTGGCGGTTGAGGAACAGAAACACGGGAAATTGGTGGAAAGGCGGTTGGTGTGATGACCGATAACGAGATTATAAAGGCGTTGGAGTGTTGTGCAGATTATGACGCCCACTGGATACACAAACGTTGTGGAGAGTGTCCGATAAAAGGAACAATTGGTTGTATTCCGTTGCTACTCAAAAATGCTTACGATTTAGTTAGTCGCCGAAATAAGAGCTTGGCAGACAAAGGAGATAAACGAGATGGGTGAAGTCAGGTTGATCGACGCGAATGCGTTGGCCGAGCGGGTGAAACGGTATATATCAGTCGCCGGCAAAGACGCGATTGTGAAATTTATCGAGGATGAGTCAACGGTTACAGGGTGGATCTCGGTGGCGGACAAGCTGCCGGAACTGATACCATGTAACGCAGGCACGGCATATTCCGAAGCAGTAATTGTGTGGACGGATAACCGAAAGGCTATGGTTGCAGTTTGGGACGGAATCGATTTCCTGTGTGCTGCACGTTACTGGGAAGCCGAGGGCGAAAAAATAACCCACTGGATGCCGATGCCGCAACCGCCGATGCGCGACGGCGATAACTACAAGGCGATTGGACCGATGGATCCGACAGAAGGAACAGGAGCTAGCGGATAATTGTCCGGATGAATTTATATGGAGAGGAAAAACAAATTGATCGTTATCCGAAAGGGAGGTAATTTCATGCCAAAGCACAATATATCAGCATATGTTGAATGCCCGTTTTTTCGTTACTATGACGGGTGTAAAATATGTTGCGAAGGCGTGCAGGAAAGATCCTCCATACATTTGGCATTTTCTTCTCCGGAAGAACGGCGGATTTACATGAAATCCATATGCTATTCCAACTATGAATTCTGTATGGTAGCGAAAGCGTTATATGAAAAATATGAGGCAGAATAATCAAAATTAAGAGGGAGTGAAAAACCCCCTCTTTTTTTGCGTATAGGGGGGGTTTAGGAATTAGGAGTTCCTGTATTACAATATCAGTATAGAAATGAAGAGAGGAGTTTTCTGTGGATTGGAAGAAGTTGAAGGCGGAGTATATTGCCGGTGGAACGAGCTACAGGAAACTAGCCGAAAAGCATAATGTTTCTTTCCACACTTTGAGGAAGGTAGCAGCAAAAGAAGGTTGGAAGAAGCTTCAGGATGAAACGCGCTCAAAAGCGGCTACGAAAATCGTCGAAATCGAATCCAATAAACAAGCTGATAGGATGAGACGATTGTTGAGTGTTTCCGACATTCTGCTGGATGCGGTCGAGGATGCTGTCCACAAGTTTCAAGCCGGAGAATTGTTGTTGGATAAAAATGCATTGAAAGCCCTTTCCGGCACGATTAAGGATATTAAGGAGATCCAGAATATTAAGACGCAGCTTGATATTGAGGAGCAGAAGGCGCGGATCTCCAATCTTAAAAGACAGGCAAAAGAGGATAGCGAAGGAACTGACGAGATTGTTATCACAGTTGAAGGTGGAGATGTTGAATGGCAAAGCTGAATATAAAAATTCCACCTCCAAACCCGCGGCAAGCGCTGTTCCTATCGGATAAGCATAAATACGTGGCATTCGGAGGCGCTCGCGGAGGTGGGAAATCTTGGTCTGTGAGAGTTAAAAGTATTTTCCTTATGGCACGCTTTCCTGGTATTAAAATCATGATTCTGCGTAGATCATATCCGGAGCTTGAAGCAAACCATATTATACCGTTCAAGGAAATGCTTCCTTTGGGCAGCTATCGATACAACGATTCTAAGAAGCGGTTATTCTTTAAGAATGGATCGCAGATCATTTTCAGATTTTGCGCTAATGAGAAGGATTTGGATAATTTCCAGGGAACAGAATGTGACATTCTCTTTATAGATGAGGCCACTCAATTTACTGAGAGCCAGTACAAAAAGCTAGTTGCTTGCGTTCGTGGTGTGAATGGTTTCCCTAAAAGAATCTATCTGACTTGTAATCCGGGCGGCGTGGGTCACCAATGGGTGAAGCGTTTGTTTATTTCAAAAAATTACGAGCCGGCTGAAAAAGGTGAAGAATACAGTTTTATTCAGTCACTTGTGACTGATAACAAAGCACTTCTCAAAGAACAGCCGGAATATCTTGAACAGCTGGAAGCGTTACCGCCCAAGCTTCGTGAGGCATGGCTACACGGAAACTGGGATATCTTTGAAGGGCAGTTTTTTGAAGATTTCATGGACAAGCCCGATCATTACGAAGATCGTCAATGGACACACGTTATTGAGCCGTTTGAGATGCCTGACGGTTGGAAAATCTATCGGTCCTTTGACTGGGGATATAACAAACCGTTTTCCTGTGGTTGGTGGGCGGTCGATTATGACGGGATAGTTTACCGGATCTTGGAATTGTATGGTTGTACCAAAACCCCCAATGAGGGTGTGAAATGGACACCGCCAAAGGTGTTTGAAGAGATACACCGTATAGAAAATGAACATCGTTGGCTGCGAAATAAAAAAATCATCGGCGTTGCCGATCCTGCGATATGGGATGCCGAAACGGGCGAATCGATAGCCGACGTTGCAGCACGGTACGGCGTGTATTTCCAACCGGGAGATCATAAGAGACTCCCCGGATGGATGCAGATGCATTATCGATTTGCATTTGATGAAAATGGATACCCGATGATGTACGTGTTCAAAAACTGCAAAGCGTTTATCAGGACAATACCGCTTTTACAGTACGATGATCATAAGGTGGAGGATTTAGATACAGACGGGGAAGACCACGTGGCCGATGAGGTGCGATATTTCCTGATGAGCCGACCGATTAAACCGAGGAAAGCCAAAAAGCCGGATGAATATGCGAATAATCCTCTGAACATATTCCTTGACATACCGAAAGAGGATGTTAAAGCGCGAGCAAAGCAACCGAGAATAATTATAAGCGGAGGTACTGATGGCACTGTTTAATAATAAAAAGAAAAGTGAAAAGGAAGAACCGCAGCGGCAACGTACAAACGAGGAGCAAATGCTGGCTCGGCAGTCAGCGCCTAAACCTACTGCAGAAACGGAAGCAATGCGCCTGATGCAGAGCAAAGGGCAGGGCATTAATCACTCAGATGCAATTAACGGGTTTTCTGCGCTGGCACAAGTGATTGGAAAAGAGCAAGTGCAGAAGGCATATCAGACTCTTCTTAAATACAAAGAAGGAAAGGCTAATCTTGAGCGACGCATCATTGACAATGAGCAGTGGTACAAACTTCGCCATTGGGAGTGCATGCGAGACAAAAAGAGCGAGATCCAGCCGACATCAGCGTGGCTATTTAACTGTATCGCTAATAAGCATGCTGATGCTATGGACAACTTCCCGTGTCCGAATATCCTTCCGCGAGAGGAAAGTGATAAAAGTGAAGCAGAGATGCTTACCTCAATTATCCCGGTAATACTTGACCAGTGCGAATTTGAGCAAACGTACAGTGAGGTGTGGAATTACAAGCTTAAATCGGGTACCGGTATCTATGGGGTGTTCTGGGACAAGTCCAAACTCAATGGTCTGGGCGACATTTCGATCAGAAAGATTGATATCATCAACTTGTTTTGGGAGTCTGGCATTACCGACATTCAGAGATCCCGTAATGTATTTCATGTAGAACTCACAGATAACGATATGCTCGTGTCCGCATATCCGCAGTTGCAGGGTAAATTAGGGACTGCGACTCTGGACATCAGCAAATATGTCTATGATGATACGGTCGACACAACAAACAAATCGGCAGTCGTTGATTGGTACTATAAAAAATCCCAAAACGGGAAGTACGTTTTGCACTACTGCAAGTTCGTAAACGATGAGGTGCTGTTCGCAACCGAGAATGATCCGAATTTTGCTCAGACGGGTCTTTACAATCATGGTCAATATCCTTTCGTTTTTGACACGCTTTTCAACGTTGAAGGCACACCAGCCGGGTTTGGCTATATTGATGTCGGAAAAGACGCACAGGCCTATATAGATCGTGGCAACCAGGCAATCATGGCAAATATGCTTGCAAATGCAAAGCCGCGTCACTTCATCCGTAATGACGGTGGTGTCAATGAGGAAGAGTATGCGGATCTCAGCAAGGATTTTATTCACGTTGAAGGTTCTTTGGGGCAAGACAGTGTTTTGCCGGTGCAGGGGAAACCTCTCAACAGTATCTACGTCTCTGTTATCAACAACAAGATCGATGAACTGAAAGAAACCACCGGTAACCGCGATATCTCCACCGGCGGAACCAGTTCGGGCGTTACAGCAGCATCTGCTATTGCTGCAATGCAGGAAGCAGGATCTAAGTTGTCACGTGACAACAACAAAGCAGCATACCGAAGCTATCGCAAGATGGTGCTAATGATTATTGAGCTGATTCGACAGTTTTACGATCTTCCGAGATGTTTTCGTATTATGGGTGAAAACGGTGCAGCGCGGTATGTGCAGTACAGTAATGCCGGTATCATGCCCCAACAGCAGGGCATGGACTTCGGTGTCGATATGGGTATGAGGATTCCGTTGTTTGACATTGAGGTAACGGCACAAAAACAAAGTCCTTATTCGAAAATGAGCCAAAATGAAATGGCATTACAGTTCTTTGGGGCAGGTTTCTTCAATCCTCAGATTGCCGATCAAGCACTCGCTTGTCTTGATATGATGGATTTTGACAGGAAGCAGTTCGTGATCCAAAAAGTCGCTCAAAACGGCGGCATGTATCAACGAATGATGGCAATGCAACAGCAAATGATGATGCTGGCTCAGATGCTGGATCAATTAAGAGGCAGTAATATTGCCGGGCAGCTGGCTACTCAGTTTGGTGGACAAGTCCCCGCGGCATCACTTAATGGGGGATTAGGTGTTGCTAAAAAAGTTGATGAAACTGAAGCGCTTGGTGGCAAAAACGCAGGCGGAGAAACCGCCGGTACCAAAAAAGCGCGCCAACGAGTAGCAGAGTCGACCGATCCGGCATAAAGAGGATCTATGATTACGATTGAATTTGAACAAGATGCACTCAAAGGGGTCTATTGCTTAAAGGTGAAGGGTCATGCTGATTTTGACGAGTATGGTAAGGATATTGTTTGTTCTGCTGTTTCCATTCTTACATATACGGTAGCCAAGGCCGTTAGCTTTATGTATGAAGAAAAGAAACTGTATAAGAAACCGAATGTGATCCTAGAGGATGGGAATGCAACCGTAATTTGCAAGCCGAAAGAGGCCTTCCATGAGGAAGCGCTTCACATTCTTTTAGTTGCAGAGGTCGGGTATTCGCTACTTGAACAGGCATATCCCGATCATGTGAAGTTGAAACCGTTTGGCAAGGCGTAAGGCCTTAATATATGTCAAAAGACTCGTCCACTTACGGACAGAAAGGAACTTTCTATGAAAGACAACATTTTTCCGAATCACCTCAATCTTCAATTGTTCGGCGAAGGTACCGGATCGGGCGGAGACGGTGGCACAGGTGCGGTAGGAACAACGGGCGAAACAGGGGCAGCCGCCGTGTCTCAAACGAAGGGCGTAAAAAAGAGTCCTCTTTCCGATGTGAAATACGGGATCCAAGAGGAGCCTGCACAAGCCGCCGATGTGCAAACACAACCAGCCGATACGAATGACAAGGCAGTGCTAGTGCTGGATCGGAATGCTGAATTTGAAAAACTTATCAAAGGCGAGTATAAAGATCTCTTCGATGCGAGAATGCAGGATGCCATTCAAAAGAGGCTGAAAAGTACGAAGGAAACCGTCGAAAAATACGAAGCTCTTGCTCCTATGCTTGAAATGCTTTCCAAAAAATACGGTGTCGATGCTTCTGATACAAAAGCTTTGAACAAAGCGATTGAAGAAGACGATTCCTATTATGAGGATGAAGCTATGGAGATGGGCGTGACCGTTCAGCAGCTCAAAGAGATTCGCCGCATGGAACGCGAAAACGCTGCTCTTAAGAAGCGGATGCAGGAACAATCCGTCAAGGATAATTCGCGTCGCATTTACGGCGAGTGGATGCAACAAGCGGAACAGCTTAAGACGGTGTATCCTTCGTTTAATCTGGAGACTGAATTGCAAAACCCTAAGTTCGGAGACTTGCTCAGAGTACCAGGCGTTGATGTGAGGACAGCATACGAACTGATACATAAAGACGAAATTATCGCCGGCGCGATGCAGTTCACGGCCAAAACTGTAGAGCAGAAAATTGCCAATAGAATTATGGCAAACGGAGCAAGACCTACGGAAAACGGAATGAGCGATCAGTCTGCAGCAGTAGTGAAGAGCGATGTGTCACAGCTCTCCAAAGATGATCGTCGGGAAATTATCCGACGTGTCGCACGAGGAGAAAAGATACGGTTTTGATAACCTTGTCCAATCTCCTCAGGTTATCTTCCGACATTGATCGGAACAATAAGAAAGGGGATTATAAAATGAAAAATGTATTAGCTATCAATCTGCAGTTATTTGCAACACAGGTTACCACGCAGGATTCTCTCTCTGCAGAGATGAAGACCTTTTATGACATGACGCTTATTGACGAGGCTTCCGCAGCGCTTGTTCATGATCAGTTCGGTCAGAAGCGTCCGATTCCGCAGGGTAGCGGCAAAACGATCGAGTTCCGTAAATTCTCACCGCTTGAAAAAGCTTCCACGCCGTTGGTAGAAGGTGTGACTCCCTCTGGCAATAGCTTGACGGTGACGAACATCACCGCTACCGTAGAACAGTACGGTGACTATATCGTACAGTCCGACGTCCTGGAGCTGACCTCCTTGGACAATACCATCCTTGAGGCGACCAAGCTTCTGGGCCGGCAAGCAGGTGCGACTTTGGATACGGTAACACGCAACGTTCTGCAGGGTGGTACGAACGTTACCTATTGCCCGAAGGTAGCTGCCGACGGCACCGAGACTGTTGTTGAGTCCCGTGGGGATCTGGATGAGACAGCTCAGTTGACGGTTAAGGTCATTCAACAGGTCGTTGCCAAGTTGCGCTCGCAGAATGCACCTACTATTGACGGTAAGTATGTGGCAATCATCCATCCGTATGCTGCGTATGACCTTATGCGCGATCCAGAGTGGATTGAGGCGCATAAGTATGCAACGCCTACCAATTTGTATGAAGGCGAGATCGGCGAGGTTGCCGGTGTTCGTTTTGTACAGACTTCTGAAGCGAAGATCTACGAGGGCGGGGTTTTCGGTACATTGATTTTTGGTGAAGGCGCTTACGGTGTTACGGAGATCACCGGCGGCGGTTTGCAGACCATCGTGAAGCAAAAAGGATCCGCCGGCACTGCCGATCCTCTCGATCAGAGAAGCTCGGTTGGCTGGAAAGCAATTAAAACTGCGGAGCTTCTGATCCCGAACTACATTGTTCGTGTGGAATCGAAGTCCGCAGCTTTCTCTGCAGATCTAAAAGAAAACTAATCGTTTTCGCTGTTTGAGTTGACAAAGGGGAGGGGGAAGCTTCCCTCTCCCCAATATTCTAAGGAGGAGATTACTTATGGCAACTGCCAACAAAGCCGAAACGGCGGCAAAAGAAAAAATGGTTAAGGTTCGTATCCCGAAAACGAAGGAGCATCAGGAAGATGTGTTTGTGTCGGTTAACAACCGCACGTGGTTGATTCAGCGCGGTGTGGAAGTCGAAGTTCCCGCATGTGTTGCTGAGGTTCTTCTGCATCAGCAGGAAATGGCGGAAAAAGCAATGGCCTTTGAAGAGGAAGCAACAAAACCGAAGAGCCATTGAGGAATATGAAAAGAGGGGAGGAGTTGCAAGACTCCCCTTTTTTAAAATACGGAGGTGGAAACCAAATGACAATTATTGAAGCAATCAACAGGGTCGATGCACTTAAGCCGAACAACTACGATCAAAAAACGAAAATCTCATGGTTATCAACGATCGATGGGATGATAAAGAGCGAGATTATCGATACACATGAAGGCGCTGAATCCGTTACTTTTACCGGATACGATTCTGACACGCCTACCACCACGGAACTGCTCGTTCCCACTCCCTATGAGGACATCTACGTTCGCTGGCTTGAAGCGCAGATCGATTATAACAATGGCGAATACGGCAGGTATTCCAACAGCATGACAATGTATAACGCAGCATATTCCGCTTACGAGAGGTATTATAATCGTAATCATATGCCTCTCGGCCAAAGCTTCAAATATTTCTGATCGGAGGTCGGCATCAATGAAATTACCTGAACTGAGTGAGTTGTCTACCTCAAGAGATTTGGTGGAGATTTTCGGCGGCTATAATCACAATCTTCGTATCAACGAAGGCGAGTTTTACGACATGCAAAACTTGACGTCGACATATTATCCAGTCTTGGCACCGCGCAAGCAACGTGGGAAGTCAGTTCAAACGGCTGAAGACGTCTTTCCTGTCGGTCTGATCGATAAGAATGGTCTTTGCTACGTTACGGCCTCGAATGGACGTTTATATTTTGTTATGGAAGGCGAGAGCTATGACTTGGGTGAAACCTTAGTCGATCACAAAACTACGCGTTCTCTTACCTCTATGGGTGCTTACGTGATCGTGATGCCGGACAAAAAATACATAAACACTCTTGATACCCAAGATCGAGGAGAAATAGAAACTACTTACCAATCTCCTGAAGGTGTTGCAATCACCTTTACGCTGTGCAAAATGGACGGAACCGAATATAAGGTGGATAAAACCGGGCCGGACGAACCGGACACAGAAACGATCGCGAATGGGTACACCTGGCTCGATACCAGCCAAACGCCAAACTCTTTGAAGCAATATTCTAAAGATAGTGGTATGTGGTCAGCAGTGGCGACAACTTACCTTAAAATAGGCTGTCAAGGTATCGGTGAAAAATTTGAGCAATATGACGGCGTGGATATTTCCGGCGTTACGATTGAATCGCTAAAAGATACGGTTACCGGCAGTATGGTTGTGTACGCCAAGGGAGATGACTATCTTGTTGTTACGGGCTTGATCGAGGGATCCGTGTGTGTGACGCAAACGGACCAGATCACAGTGGAAAGACGCATGCCGGCAATGGACTTTGTTGTTGAAAGCAATAACCGATTGTGGGGATGCCGTTACGGTAAAAACAACAAAGGAAACATTGTTAACGAATTATATGCTTGCAAACTGGGCGATTTCAAAAACTGGAATTGTTTTATGGGTATCTCTACCGACAGTTATTACGTGTCATTAGGTACGGACGGTGACTTTACGGGTGCAATCTCATATTTAGGATATCCTTTGTTCTTTAAAGAAAACTGCCTCCATACAGTGTACGGCAATTATCCGGCTGAGTATCAGGTGCAGGATACTGCTTGCCGCGGTGTGCAGAAAGGCAGCGAAAAGAGTCTGGCCATGGTCAATGAGGTGCTGTACTACAAGTCGCGCACGGGAATCTGTGCATACAGCGGTGCACTGCCTACAGAGGTTTCGGCTGCGCTTGGGGAAAAATCCTATTCGAATGCGGTGGCATGCTATCACAAGGGCAAATATTACGTTTCCATGAAGGACGTCGAAACAGAAGATCACGTACTGTTTGTGTGTGATACCAAAAAAGGGCTATGGCACAAAGAAGATGCTCTGCAAGTGAAAGATTTCTGTTCAATCGGCGATGAGATCTATTATCTTGATACGGAGCCACATACAATCAAGAACATATTCGGCAGTGATGCCAAGGACGAGGCGCCTGTCGCGTGGATGGCAGAAACCGGTATTATCGGATGTACGTCGCCTGATAAACGCTACATTTCCCGTATTTCAATCAAAATGTCGATTGATATCGGGGCGACTGTCCTGCTCTCTATTCAATATGATTCATCCGGTGTGTGGGAAACAGCCAGTATGTTAACAGGATATAATCTAAAAACCTTTACGCTGCCGATCCGCCCGAAACGATGTGATCATTTTAAGCTTCGCTTCGAAGGTATAGGTGAAGCAAAGATATTTTCGATTTCCAAGATCACCGAGCAGGGGAGTGACGTGTAATGAGTGATATTCGACGCCCGAACATAACGGCAACCACAGCGGAAGGGCAGTTGGATCAAATTAAAGTGTATCTGCATCAGCTTGTGGATCAGCTCAATTTCGCCATTACAAAAGCCGGAAGCGGTTCGAATTCTGCCGCAAACGATAATGCGGCGCAGATCACGGAGAACATGATCAACGAGGTCTATAAGATTGTTGGCAATAAATTCGTATCGCAGTATGTAAAAAACGCTGATTTCAGCAATTTTAAGATAAGCATTGGTGACAGGGTCACCAAGTTGGAAGACGGCGCCGTAAGTGTTCAAGAGATCCGTCAGGGGGGTTCGTATATCAAAATCGGGATCTCGGATGAAGAGCATGGTGTTGAGATCGGTATAGAAGGTAAGGACGGAGATATACCGTTGGCAAGGTTTACCGGCGCGGATCTGATGCTTGGCGGCACACCGCTTGCAGACTTTCAATGTGATGTCGGTGTTACCGATACAGGGTGGCGATATCGTAAGTCTTACAAAAGCGGGCTTGCGGAACTTTGGTATTCTGCGAAACTATCCGAAGAGGAAAACACTGGAGTGTTGTCTCTGCAGCTTGCCTATCCGTCTGAGCTTAAACTGACCGAAATTATCAGCGTTGCGGGAACTCTCAATTCGGCACTAAACGGAAACATAAGTATCGAAAAAAACGATACCGTGTCCTGCACGGTCAGAGTGCACAGCAGTACCGGAAAATTTGCAGAAAACACCACTGCCGAGGTGGCAGTCTATATTTTAGCGAAATGGAAATAAGGGGGAACAACCATGGGAAACAAATATACGAATATTGATCTTTCCAAATACGATAACGGTTATCAAGAATCGGATGAGGTTAGACTGGCAAAGCAGAAACAGTTGACCGCAGAAAACGCTGTCAATAATTACGGTGATTTTCAATACGGTAAACAATCAGAGTACGACAACGCGATGAACGCCATTTTGAATCGCAAGGGCTTTTCGTATGATCTCAACGGCGATGCCCTGTATCAGCAGTACAAGGATAACTATATCAATCAGGGTAAACAAGCCATGATGGATACGATGGGACAAGCTGCGGCAATGACCGGCGGTTACGGAAACTCGTATGCCGCAACCGTCGGGAATCAAACCTATCAAGGATATTTGCAGAACTTAAACAACGTTATTCCCGAACTGTATCAAATGGCTCTTGACCGATATAACGCGGAAGGTGATCGTCTGGCAACCAATTACAACCTTCTTGCAACCGATCGCTCAGAGGCGCGCAGTGATTACGAATCAAAATACAACAAGCTTGTTGCAGATCGAGATTATTACGGTAATAGATATGATGCCGCCTATAACAAAGATTATGCTGTATGGAATGATAATCGCACCCACGACACGACGCAGTACTGGAACGAGTACAATGCGGGGTATCAAGCGGAGCAGGATCAAATCGCGAATGATCTTGCAAGTCAGCAACTAAAACTGCAACAAGATCAGTTTGATTGGGAGAAGGAGCAGAACAATATTGAGTCTAAGTATGCTGGGTGGATTAATCCGGATAATATAAATGTTAATGAAAACGGTGACTTAGAGGATTTGGATGGGAATGTTATTTTCAGTCCTAATAAACCAATCGGCAATGTTAGCACTACCGGGGATGTCTCTCAATTTAAAACCAAAAGTGGGGATAATTTTGACGTCGAGGTTGCCGGTAAAAAATATCGCGTTGAAAACCATGGAGAAGAAACGGATACAAGCACTACAGGCGAGCTTGATAAAATCACTGCCAAAAGTGGACAGGTTGTTACTTACGACGGAAAAATGTATGTTAAGCAAACAACAAACGATACGACAAAATATTACAGAATTGGGGCAACAAGTTTCTTGGGGCTCCAAACGCCGGGTGCCAAAGACTTGTATGCTGCATTAAATGGATAATTGCAAGGGGAGAGCATTATGAAATTATCAGAATATCTGCAAAAAAGCGGGATGACAACAGAACAGTATTTTCAGATGCTAGGAAGACGGTCGAAGGGTGTTACATCCTTAGGTGATTATCAAAGACAAGAACGTGTCAATGCTTCTCTTAGCATAGAAAACTTGATAAAGGAAAGCAATGAAGTCTACGATTCTTACAAAACGCGCTTTTTCAATGAAAATGAGGAGTTCATCAACGATCGTTTTCGTGGGGATACGGAGGAAGCATATACTTCTTTTTCCGCGCAAAAGTCCAAGTTTGATGCGGAGTCTCAACGAATATTAAATGCGCTCAATCAATATAGTGATCTTTATGATGCTGAGACGGCAGCCGGTATTCGTGATTGGCTGAAGAGCGCGAAAGAAAACTATACCAGTATTTCTGAGACATATAAAAGTGATTTTGATTATTGGTCGCAATGGAACACGGAGGATGCGTACAAAGCCGATTTGGAGGCTTTGAAGGTCTACGAAGAGCAAAAGGTTGCTGACCTTCCTGCTTTGAGCGCGGAAATCGAAGATCTGAAGGGGAAAAAGCGTCAATGGGATGTTTATTATGCCGAAAATCTAACTGAATATCTAAAAAAAGGATATATGGCCGATACGGCAAGAAGAAAGGCAAGGGAAGCCGCCAATGGAAAGTTTGGCGGAGTAGACATTGATAAAACTCTGTCCGATAAGACACAGTATTACAACGTGGCTTCCCGTATCCAGAAGAGCATCGAAATGGCATCTGTTGCTGATCCTGAATCGAAAAATTATGATCCTGATTTCGAAAACAAGGCTGCTATCGGTGAAAGCAAGGGACTTGCAACTCACGATGCGTTCTTGGGAACCAATGGTAGAGGTACAGTGTTTGGTTCCGATGTCAATAACGCTATTATCGCTTTCCGAAATAACCGCGATGAGGACGGAACACCATATCACTATCTGTATAACAGGGACGGTAATGCAACTCCTCTGTCACCTGAAGAACATGCAGCAAAGTATATGAGCGATAAGGAATACCAAACCTATTGCTACTATTATGGCGCTTCTGGTGAAGATAAAGCGAATGAATATCTTGGCAGCATTGAAGAGTCGTTGAACAGAAGAGAAGCGGAGGAACGGTTTGAGAAATTAAAGGACAACACGTTTCTTGAAATTGCCTTCGGTTTTGGAGCGGGTATTGATCAATTCGCTTCCGGTGTGGCTAATTTTTTTAACGGTGACGACTATATTCCGGTGTCTTCTATGCAGATGACATCCGGCATGGTGAGGGATGATCTTTACGACGTTGGGACGAACATTTTGGGAAGCTCGCTTGGACAAATTGGATTTGATGCCGCTACCACAACGGGAAACATGCTGCCTTCTGTGTTGACGTCGACTGCTGTTGGTCTGATTAATCCGTTGGCCGGCCAAGTTGTCGGTGCCACTTTGATGGGTGCATCTGCTGCGGGTAATGCCTATCAAGAGATGATAAACCTGGGATATGACAAAGGGCAGGCTCGTTCCTATGCAGCACTCGTTGGCGGTTCTGAAGCCGGTCTGGAGTTTCTTCTTGGCGGTATCAGCAAGCTTGGCGGTACGTTAACCAACGGTGCTATCTCGAAAATGATATCTGGTATTGACAATGCCTTTGCACGGGGTGCCATTAAATTCGGTGGTAGCTTGCTTTCGGAAGGTTTTGAGGAAGGTTTACAAGAAATCCTAAATCCGTATTTTGAAAACCTTGTGTTGTATACTGATAAAGACGTTGACTGGCAGCAGGTTGCCTATTCCGGTCTGCTCGGCGCAATATCGGCCGGTATGTTAGAAGGTGGCTCTATCGTATCGGGGGAGGTAAGTACCTATCAAAAAGGAAAAGACGTGATCCGCAAAGGTGAGACAGCTAACCTTGTCAAGCTCGGCAAGTCCATGTCTGCCGATACGGTAGCGCATCGACTTGCCGGCAAAGTTAATGAGAAGACCGGTGCTTATACCATCGGCAGACTTCTCCATGAGGTGGGAGCAGATTCGTTGTCCGATACGAATTTGGCGGAGATCACCAAATCGCTTACCCGTAAGGGGATTGCACCGAGTCACGCTCAAACAATTGCAAAATGGCTTAACAAAGCTGTGGAGGGCGGATATTTCACAAAATCACAGGTAAGGGCAATCGAAGAAAACGAACTTATTGCACAGACGATGCGTGACGTTATTATTAACCCGAATTCCACAGTCAACCAACGGGTGCAAGGATATCAGGATCTCCATAAGAGTCTTACTGATAAAGCGGTTACCGGTGAGGTCAACGGAAACACGGTAACGGATTCGTCTGCCGGGATGAATGATGTGGCTGAGAACGCGCCTTTTATTCCATATTCCAACGCGGAAGCGGCGCGGCGCAGGGAAAACGGGGAGGCGGTTGCGCCGTATAAAGGTACGGTTCAGCAAGTTGTTCCCGAAAACCGATTTAAAGTGACCGACAGTGGGGTGACGGTTGACACGACGACAGGTGAGGTCGTCGAGATCAGCGGGATCGATTCTATTCAAGGGAAGAAAATGATGCTTCGCCTGAGCAACGGTGAAACGGTCAGCGCGGAAGACGTTGAATTTGCTTCCGATGATGAAGGGCTTCTGTATTCGGCTGTTCTGGATATGGGAGTCAGTGTTGACGATGCCAACGTGCTTGTTAATAACTTTAAAAAGCAGGGCGGTAACGTAACCGACTATATTCTCGGCATTCAAGAGGCGTATCGTTACGGCGAGTATTCCTATCCGATCAAGAAAACAGCGCGCGGCACTTTCATCTCCACTCTTACACCCATACAGAAACAGGCGGCATACAACATTGGTAAGGCCGCTTCTGAAGCACGTATTAAGGCTGCGCAAAAAGCGGTAGATGATAAAAAAAGCACCGCTTCCAAAAACGGTGCTCACAAAAAAGGCAGGGTTCGATTTGAAAAGGGAGCCAAGGTAACAACGCAATCGCAAAAAAGAGTGATTGCGCTTGCAAAACAACTTGCAAGTGCGCTCGGTATTGACATCGTGTTCTACGATTCTACGATTGCCGGAACATATGGCAGCGATTCTAATGGATACTTTGATCCCAATGACAATAGCATCCATCTTGACCTTCAGAAAGGCTTAAATGATTCTAAAACCATTGCGTTTACAATGGCTCACGAATTAACACATTTCATTAAGGTGTGGTCTCCCGCGAAGTTCAAGGTGTTTGCTGATTTTCTAATGGAACAGTATGCCGACCATAATGTGTCCACCTCGGATTTACTTAAACTCAAGATGGCGGAGCTTGGTACGAAAGATCTCGACGTTGCATTTGAGGAAATGGTATGCGATGCTTGCGAGAGAATGCTTCTTGACAGCAATGCGATGGAGAAGCTTGCACAGTTGAAACAGAAAGACCATGCTTTGTGGGAGAAAATCAAGCAACACATCTGCCAGGTTTTGGATAAGATCCGTGGTGAGTATAATGCGCTCGGCTATGATGAACGTTTGTCGGATGAAGCGAAGGCTCTCCAACGGATGGATGATGTCTTAAGTAAGTTTTATGAATTGTTTGAGGATATGGCTGTCGATGCGGCACAGAGTTTTCAGGCGGCGACGGGTAATGATGTTAACAGTAAAACTGAGGGTGACCTCAAGAGGCAGGTGAAGAAAAGCCTTGCAAAGAAAAAAAGGTCAGTCTATAATGAATTTGCAACGGCGGCAATGATATGGGCGAACAAAACCACTCGTCAAAGCGGTGACAATACCATCATCTACGATGGCAGAAGAAAGAAATATATTCTTATCGAGGCTATGGAAGATGGGTATTTTGAGGTTGTTGCAGGAACTTATGAAGAAATGAGGGCATTGTATGAACGAGTACACGCAGAAGAAGATAGGGGCATTCATGCGGATATTAAAACGGCTCGGTCTGAGCCAAGACGAGGTTTGTGGGATTTGCAGTTTTCTCAAAACCGAGGAAATGATGATAGAAATGCTGGATCGCCTGGAAACCAAGGACTTCAAGATGACACCGCAGGAGGCAATGAACATCTGCGGTCAAGTGATCAAGCAAAACCTGTAAGCCCTAAATTTCAGAAGAAACAGACAGCCAGTGAAGTTTTCACAGAAGATAAGTATTTTAAATCACAAATACAAAAGTGGAAAACACTGAAACATGGTTCTTTTGTCAAGGTTGGGACGTTGGGAGAGGCCAGTCCTTTGGTCATGGTTGGAATGCCTAGTGGAGTTATTCGCTATGATGTTGATAAACTCAAACGAAATATGGTTGACCACGGAGACTATCTTAACGTTGATTTGCTGAATAATATCCCAAGTATCATCTCAAACCCCGTAGCGATAAGTGAGTATAGTGAGGAGAACACCATAAGCGTTTTTGGAAACATCTTTGTTAACGGTTCTCCTATGATGGTGGGTGTAACCATCTCAAAAGATAGAGGTGGAAACATCATAAGTAAGGTGCGAACGTTTAATGCAAGACGTGATGTTGGAAAACTAATTACCGATGGCGCCGTTCTGTACCTTGACGAAGACAAGAAAAGAACCCAAAAGTGGTTCCATGCCTGTGGGATACAAGTCCCGTTAGGGGGAACCAAATTTGGGCTCATTCGCAGTATAGCACAGGCGGACGATTCCGTCAAGAGTCAGAAAAAACAGATTGACACAGAAAAAGTCGGCGATGACTATCAGGCGGAGAAAAGCAAATTTGGGGCTTATACAAATGAAAAGGCCAACGGTTCGCCTGCAAGCGCTAAAAACCGTACGGAGGTAGGTCATATAACCGTTGGCGATGAAAAGAGTATAACACAGCCTTATAACGGTATCAAGAAACAGGCGAAGAAGAAGGGAAATGGCAAATTCGATCCGCGAACAGTAACTGAAGAGGACGTTAGGGAGTTGCTTGAAGGCGTAAGATCGGGGAGAATTTACGGGCATACATATTTTCCAATTCGAACCAACACCCCTTATCCTCTCATCCATTGGGCGAAGTCTCGGCGCGGGGATGTCATTGACAATAACCCAATTGCGATTGATGCCGAAAAAGCTTATCAAGCAATGGCAAGAAGCGGACAGGACACAGAGGGAAGGCCTCATAAAATGTCTGTGGATGATATAATCTCTGTTATTAAAGGAATGAGCGATCCGCAATATATCGTGTACCAAGGCGGAAACGATAGATATGTCGAGGTTATAGGCTATACATCGCGAAGTGGCAGAAAAGCGTTTGCTGTACTGGAAATAGGCGAAGATAAAGACTCTGTTTATATGAATGGCTATGAGGGTGGATTATATAACATCCTTGTCACGACTTTCCCCCCTGATTCAGGGGAATTGAAGAAACTGCTGGAAAACCCTAAGAACGAAGTCATTTTTGATAAGAAAAAAGACGGATCGCAAAGAAGTTCCAGCAGCATTGTGCCTTCGCTATTAAACGATTCGCCTTTTTTCAATGTAAGTATAACACAACCAGACAACGGTGTCAAGAACCAACAGGAGCAGGATATTCCCGAAAAGGGGATGTCCTATGGTTCTGTCAAGAGTCAGAAGAAAAAACTCACGAATCGCACTATTTTAGCAAATGCTTTGGCGGAAATGATAGACACCTCTACCAAAGTGGGCGAAAACGAGCTTCATGTTTTGCAGCAGTACCAAGAGAACATCGCGAAGATTGAAGAACTTGAGTCACACCTTGCTGAGATTAAAAGTGAAATCTACAGGCTCTCTTTTAGCAAAGGCAAGAAGGATGCCGCAAGGCTTAAACAACTCAATGAGGAGAAGGTCAAGACAGCAAACAGAATCAATATTTATGACCGCAAGCTTCTCAGTCTTGAGGCCACTAAGCATATGAAGAGTTTGCTCGAACGAGAAAAGGAAATGGTGCGTAAGAGAGCGGAAGCAAAGGGGCGAGAGGCCCTTGCTTCTCTTAAGCAAAAGGATGCCGACCGGATACAGGAAATCATTCAGCATAACCGGGAAATGCGTGAAAGAGGTGTTGAGGGAAGACGCAAGACAGAAATGCGCCACAAGATCAAGCGCGTTGTTCGTGAGCTGAAGCACCTACTTGCGCACGGAAACAAAAAGCAGAATATTAAGGAGGATCTAAAGGATACGGTCGCATCGGCGTTGGCGGTTGCTGAGCTCATGTTTACATCGGAAGTCACGAATGAAGAGATCGTGCGAAACGGAGTGGACGCCGTAACCGCAAAAGAGGGGGAACTTCTCAAACGGTATGCTGATTTGTTAGAAGTGCGGGACGGATATCTTGACAAGATAGAGGCACTTAGTAAAATGGCGAGCGACGTTCGTATCAGCGATCAGATCTTCGATATTCAGGAGATGCTGGACAAGGTTGATGCGAAAATCAAACGATATAACCGGGATCTTTCTGATGTCTTTGCTCGGGAACGTGCCAGGTTGAATCAGGCGACGGTGTCGTCTGCGCTCCAATCGCTTGCAGATGCGTATGCATCTATCAAAAACTCCGAACAGCTTGCTGTTGCTCAGGCATATAACGAGCACCTTTATAACAGGATCCTTGTGCTCAAGGATTCGGTTCAGGGGACGGCTGTGAAGGATATGAGCATTGTACAGCTACAGGAAGTGTATGACACCTATAAAATGGTGCTAACAACCGTTAAGAATGCTAACAAATTTTTCAAGTTACAGGCAACACAAGGTGTTGAGGATACCGCACATACTGTTATCAATGAAATCCGTTCAGTGAGCAAATCAATCGATAAGCAAACAAAGGTCGCTGCATACATTAAAAAAGTGGGGTGGCAGAACCTAAAGCCCATCTACGCTTTCCGCACAATCGGTTCCAAAACGCTTGTAGATCTGTACAATAACATTCGCGAGGGCGAGGATATCTGGTATCGTGATGCAAAGGATGCGCAGTGCTTCCGTTTGGAAATGAATAAAAAGTACGGATTCTCTGCGTGGGATTTTAAAAAACAGTATACCTTTGAAGCGGAGAACGGGAAATTATTTACGCTGTCGCTTGAACAAATGCTGTCGTTGTATGCGTATTCCCAGAGAGGTAAACAAGCCATAGATCACTTGACAAACGGCGGTTTCATTTTTGATCAGAACGTTATTGTTACAGAAAACGTGAGAGGGATCCCGATCAAGTATCAGGTGAACACGGCAAATCGTTACGTGCTGTCGGAGGATATTCTTACGGATATTGTTGCCAGTTTGAGCGAGGAGCAAAAGGCATACGTAAACGATATGCAGGCGTATTTGTCTGATACCATGGGGGCGAAGGGTAACGAGGTTTCCGTGGCTCTATACGGAGTGAAGCTGTTTACGGAAGAGCATTATTTTCCGCTTAAAACCTCCGCGTACTATATGGATTTTAAGCCGGATGAGGTCGGAGAGCGTAAGCTTATCAATTCCGGATTTACAGAAAGTACGGTCGCGAATTCCACCAGTCCTATTGTGCTGAGTGATTTTACCGGCGTGTGGGGTAAGCACGTGAACGATATGTCTATGTACCATGCGTTTGTGTTGCCGCTTGAGGATTTTAACCGGGTTTTTAACTTCAGACAAAGAACAGGTGAAAATGAAACCGTCAAAGCAATTTTGCAGAATGCGTACGGGTCCGGTGCAACGGAATATGTAAAGACGCTTTTGCAGGATATTAACGGCGGAATTAAGGCGTCGAAGGATGCTACAGCTGACAAAATGATAGCACTTACCAAAAAAGGCGCGACATACCTGTCATTGTCGGTTGCGATCCAGCAGCCTACCGCTGTTGCACGCGCATGTTCGCAAATCGACAAGAAATATTTTGTGACGGCGGCTGTGAAGGCGCTTAACCTTAAAGAGCACAACCGCGACTGGGAAGAATTGAAAGCGTATGCGCCGATAGCAGGTATCAAGGAAATGGGATATTTTGATACCGGTGTTGGGCAGAGCTCGGTTGATTGGATTGTGGCAGACGAGTATGAGGAACGCCGAGAGAAGCTGAAGGCATTATTTACGGATGGGGATTACCGTGATGAGAAGCTTTCCCGATTGCCAGCATTCATGGACGAGGTCGGTTGGATCGAGATATGGCATGCAGTGAAAAACGAAATCGCAGCAACAACCGATCTGGACAGAGAATCGGAGGAGTTTTTAAAGCGCTGCGGTGAACGGTTTACCGAGGTTATCACGCTTACTCAGGTTTATGATTCCGTTTTTTCTCGCAGTGAAGCGATGAGAAGTCGGAGCAGTTTGGCGAAAATGGCGACTGCTTTTATGGCAGAGTCTACCACTACCATAAATATGTTGGCTGATTCGGTTATTCAAGGGAAACGAGTAGGCGGAAAAGAAGGACGAAAAACAATATTCCGGACGGTTTCCGCGGTAGTTGCCTCAAACGTTCTGAACGCACTTGCCAGGTCGCTGGTGACTGCCGGACGGGATGATGACGAGGATGAAACATGGTTGGAAAAATATATCGCTGACGTTACGGAAGGTATTATCGACTCGTTTAATCCGCTTATGTATATCCCGTACGCCAAAGATCTTGTTTCGATTCTACAAGGATACGACATAGAAAGAATGGATACAACAATCCTGGGAAACCTGGTTAAAGCGGTTAAGGATTGCTTCAATGAAAACAAATCGTTCAGCGATCAGCTGCTGGGTGTTCTATCTGCCGTATCCGCTATTGTCGGTGTTCCTGTCGAAAATATTTTGCGAGATCTGAAAGGCGTGAGCAATACCTATAAAAGTTTTACTAATGGAGTGGAATTTACGTGGTATGGTATTGCAGAGGCAGTTGAAGAAGGTGTCACAGGAGATGAGACTTCCGCGATCGAGCGGTCAGAGAATGCTGCGGGACGAGGAGATACCGCGACGGTGAAGAGCACAGTTGCCGATCAAGTCGAAAGGAAGGTTAAAGCCGGCAAGACTGAAAAGGAAGCGCGATCAGCTGTGCGTACATCCTTTACCGCTACTTTTAAGAAGCAATATCTCAAAGCAGTGGAAAGCCGAGACCATACAGAGATGAATCGTATACGTAAGCTCTTATATGCAACGGGTCTGTATGGTACACTCAGTGAACTGGATGAAACGCTGAAAAAGTGGAGAGCTGAATAGCAACGACTAAGTACAGGGGGGGTTTAGGATAACCTCCCCTGTATGTTATTTTTATTAATGATAGGAGTTGATATTCATGATGAATCCGGTTGTTTACAATGTATCTCTTGATGTGTATAAGGTTGGTTCACAGCAGGTTTTATCTATGGTCAGAGGCGATACCAATCGAAAGCTTGTTATTTCGCTGACAGAAAACGAAAGACCGTATGAGATCGGTGCCGGTTGCACAGCGAAATTTACCGCTTTAAAGCCGGACGGACATTTTATTTATAACGATTGCGAAGTCGAAGTTGAAAGCAACACTATTGCGTATCAAATTACCGACCAAACAATAGCAAAGGAAGGAAACGTATCATGCCAAATTCGGTTGATCGGAACAGATGGCACCGTTATTACGACGCCTTCTTTCAATATCGTAGTAGCAGATCTCTTGTATAACGAGCAGCCGATCGTTGAATCGTCGAATGAATTTAACGCTCTTACACGTTTTCTCGCTGATTTGCAGCAAAAATTAGAAAACGGTGAGTTGGATGGTAAATCAATTTACATTAAGGGTTCTGTTGCGGATGTGTCAGAGCTTGAGACAAAAATACCCACCGCAGTTGCCGGTGACGGTTATTTGGCAGATGATGATCACCTCTACGTATTTGATGGCGTTGCGTTTGTGGATGTGGGTGCAGTAAGAGGGCCGCAAGGAATCTCCGGTGTGTATGTAGGATCTGGGAATATGCCGGATGGGTACAGTGTCCAGATCGATCCTGATGGGGCTGTACTTGAGATGGACGCGGAACTGAACGCGGAGAGCGTGAATCCTGTTGCCAATAGCGCGGTCGCAGTGGCAATTGGGGGGCTTGGCGAGAGAGTTGGTGATACTGAAAACGCAGTTGGTACACTTGAGACGCGAGTTGGTGAGAATGAAAAAGCTATTGAGGAACTAACTAAAAAACACAATACTGAAATCCCCGCACTGGACGCAAAGTTTTCTCGTGTGATGTATGGCGGTTGGGCATCCTTGGGTTCGTCTGATATGACAAAGGCAGAGGTTGATGCCGCGGTAGATAAGCAACTGCAAGCGTGGTGGGATGCGATGCCGTCTGATTCTGTCGAATTCTTCACGTTGATCGTGAACACAAACAAAAGCACGGCAGCTCCAGGAAATAATCTTATTCGCATGTATAAGACTGTCACCAAGAATTTGAGTTACGGCACCATCGAAACGCACTCATATCAGGGAAGCGGTTTAAGACGATCTATACTTGCGAATGAATTCGGGCCTTGGGAGCATTGGGGAAAGTATCAAGTTGATACTAAGAATGTTAATGCTGATAATGTTTATACAGCGAACGTAGAGACACGAGGACCTGAGTTGTACCTTAGCTCACATTTTAGTAGTGATACAGTTGCTGGAGGTTCTGGCATAAAGGTTTTAACAGTGGATGATGTTATACAAACAATAGGATATGTACTCCCTTGGAGTAATGGTCATACATCAAGTGTGCGTTTAGGGAGTAGTGGGACTCCTTGGTCTGCAGTGTATACCACCAGTGGCACCATTCAAACCTCCTCCAGGGATGCTAAAGAAAACATCAAGAACGTCATAAGCGAGTTTACACCAATGACAATGTCCTTGCGCGATGAGCCGGTTGAAACAAGTGATATTACCGAGGAAACTCTCGTGGATTTTGTGCGCAACCTTCAACCGGTAACCTTTAACTATAAAGGGGACGGCAGCCCAGACGCAGAACAGCTCGGCCTTATCGCAGACGACATCGCAGAACACCCGGTATATAAATACGTGGGCATTGACTATGCAACAGATGTCGAAGTGACTCCGGCGAAGTATGATGAACAGGGTAACTTGATTGAAGAAACCGTGACCGAAAAGAAACGGGTACTGGGTTTGCAAGCGATACCTCTGGCTGTTACGGCTTTAACAGCTTGTAAGCATTTATTGAATCAGCTCGATAACGTTTATGCCATTAACGAAGATCTACAAAGTCAATTAGATGTCGTTAACGCTCGATTAAGCAAGTTGGAGGGTGAGTGAAATGGCTATTTTAAGAATCCGTGACGAGAACGGACAAGAACGTGAGATCGTGGCGTTAAAAGGCGAACCGGGCGCAGGTAAGAACCTGCCTAATAATTGCGCAGTGTTTAATGACTACGATAACAACGAGATCCTGGCAAAGTGCTCGGTGGGATTTGGAACCAATACCATGGCGGGGTACAAGGGCTTTCCCATCAGTGATGTAACTCTTTCAGCTGACTCAAAAAGCATGTCGGTTGTTCTGGCCGACCGAGAGTTAGAAGAAAAAGCACACGACCATTACGCCGTCGGTGAATATGTACAGTGGGATGCTAAGCAACATTGGTATAACATTTTTAAAATCATTGGAAAAAGTAAAAACGCCGACGGAAACACGGTCTTGCAACTTGCAAATTCGTCAAATGTAGAGATCACTCATGATGTTGCTCTTGACAGTGACCCCGCGGAGAACTGGTTATGGGTTGTAGGAAAATGGGTTGGCTTGCCGATCACTAATCAAAAGGCGGTTGCTGTCTTTGGCGACAGTAACATAGCTGCCGGTCGAGGCACTGTTGCCGCCGGAAGAGGAAACCAAGCAATCGGAAACTATTCGGGCACAGTCGGAAGAAACAATAAAACGGGCTATTGTGCTTTTGCCGGTGGTTTTGGCAATACAGTGATGGGGCATTATGCTTTTTCGGCTGGTTGTAACAACATTGCAAAAGGTATCTTTTCTGTGGCGCTGGGTGACCGCGCAAAGGCGAATAGCAACGTCTCTTTTGCATCCGGTCAACTTTCAGAAGCAAATGCTGAAGGATCTTTTGCCAGTGGTATTAGTGCTTACACCGGTCCGGATGCTTATGCGGCCGCCGCTTTCGGTTTAGGTGCCAAAGCGCATGGGTTTGCTTCATTTACGCACGGTGAAAAAGTGACAGCAAACGGCAAATATTCCGTTGTGTTCGGGTACAAGTCGTTGACAGAAGCAGACGCCGAAGGTGCCGCCTCACTTGGTAACGAGTGTATAGCGCGTGGCAGATACTCAGCGGCGATCGGTTCGATGTGCCGCGCAAATTATGATTATAGCTTTGTTTGTGGTGACCTTAACAGTGACGCGGCACCGCATCAAGCTGTCTTTGGTAAATTCTCTCGAATGACAGAAGATATGGTGTTCGGTATCGGTGATGGTACAGGCAACCCCGGGGATGGAACAAATGAATATAGAAATGCTTTCTCTGCCTATACCGACGGTCATGCCGAAGTCAGAACACAAGGTACAACCGCCAATTCTGTTGTAACAAAACAGTATGTTGACGGACTCCTCGAGCAAATCGAGCAGTTGAAACAGGCAGTAAGAGAGTTAGGAGGTAATATCTAATGGCAAGCAGAGTATTAAAAACCGGTGAAAACCAAATCACTACCAAATTCAGCGCAGGGCACAAAGCGGTGGACGTGGTGAAGTACCGCTCACAGCTCGATACGATCGTCGCGCACAGCGACGGTAAAGTTGTTTTCTGCCAAACGGGAAAGAAAAACAATAAACTGGCTGTCGGTAATGCGAGCTACGGCAACTGTGTGAAGATCGATCACGGTAACGGATACAGTACCCTATATGCTCACCTTGCGCTTGTGTACGTAAAGCTCGGACAAACCGTGAAAGCGGGGCAGGAGATCGGCACGATGGGTAATACGGGGCGCAGCTACGGCGCGCATTTACATTTTGAGGTGCGTTTGCATAACACGCGTATTGATCCGACACCGTTCCTGGAGGCCGATCTGCAGCAGCACAACGTTACATATAAGGTTTACACAAACAAGTGGTTGGCTCCTGTAACAAACTGCAACGACAAAGATTCGAACGGCTATGCCGGCGTTGTCAATAAGCGTATGACCGCATTGCAGGCAGTACCGAGCGTCGGTACCTTGCGTTATCGCGTACATTTGCTAGATGAAAATCGTTGGTTGCCGTGGGTGGAAAACGACGCTGATTACGCGGGCAATAAGGGGGAGGCAATCGATGCGCTGCAAATGCAACTCATCGGTGCAGACGGCTACGAAGTGCAGTACCGTGTGTCTGCTGCTCAAAACGCCAGATGGTACGGCTGGTGTACCGGATTATCGGACAAGACCGGTGACGGCTACGCGGGCGTATTCGGGAAAGCGATTGACTGTATCCAGATCAAGATCGTTAAAAAGTAAGGAGGAGCAGACCATGGACGAGGTAAAGCTTGAGCATCGTCTTTCAAACGTAGAGGATCGTGCAAAATCTAATTCCCGTCGTTTAGATGACTTGGAAAAGCAACATGGGGAAATGAGTGATCTCGTCAAGAGTGTGGCGACAATTGCGCAGAAGCAGGTGGATATGGAAGGCGACGTCCGAGAGGTGAAATCGGATATCAAGAGTCTGTTGGCCGTTCCTGCAGGTCACTGGAAAACAGTTGTCACGGCGTCGATCACTGCCGTTGTTGGGGCATTAGCCGGCGCGATCATCGCGCTGGTAGTAAAATAAAGGGGAGATGAATATGGATAAGGTTTTAAGATGGGCAAAAGCAGCAGGTATTCGTGCTGTCAAAACGGTGGCGCAAACCGCTATTGCCACTATTGGCACAAGCGCTGTCATGGGAGATGTGAACTGGATAATGGTGGCAAGCGCCGCTGCGTTGGCGGGTATTTTATCCTTACTTACCAGCGTAGCAGGATTGCCTGAAATTAAAAGTTAAGTATACAAAATAATAGCAATGAGGTCTATGCAAGTCATTTGTATAGGCCTTTTTTCTATTTTATAGAATACTAAACGATAAGTTATAAGCGTTAGATGTAAAAAAAGGTGGAAATTTATAAAATATTCGTGTACAATAAAAATGGGAGGTGGGGAAATGTATGATGCAATTAAGATAGCAAGGTATGTGATTCGCTATGAAGCTAGTCGAAATCGATCAGTAAGTAATTTGCGTCTACAGAAGTTGCTTTATTTTATTCAGGCCCAATTTTTATTTTCGATTCATACCCCTTGCTTTTCAGATCGTATAGAAGCGTGGGATTTTGGGCCGGTTGTTCCTAACGTATACCGAGAATATAAGATGTTTGGTGGTGCCAGAATTCCGGAAAGTATCGCTGAAGGCGATTTTGGTATTGAGGATGAAGATAAGTATGTGATTAATCTTATTCTCGAGGAGTGTGCACAGTATTCAACTACATCATTGGTTTCGTTAACGCACGATCAAAAGCCATGGAGGGAAGCTCATCAAAATCCTTTTGATAAAACAATCTCCAATCAATCGATTCGAGATTTCTTTGGGGGTTGATTAATAATGGCACTTTTTTCTTCTAATAAAAAAATAATACAGCAAATAGACATTACGAAAGGAAATTCTTTCGGTACGAGTAGTGTAGAAGGCGATAATGCGCATGCTAATCCGTGGAAACAGCGCCGAATGCGTATGGATGATGAGATATTGCGTTTATGCTATGAACTATCTGGCTCTTCTGAGCTCTTTTCGCGAGAACGATGGATAGAAGCATTTGATCATTATATAGGCGAATATGACCGATTGTTATATTCAAGTATTAGCAATTATATTTTCGGATTGCAAGATGAAGGGTTTACCACTTTCGCGACAAACATTGAAAATGTGTTGGACTATGAAATGGATCAAGTGAGCGACAACAATCCGGACTCTGTGCGCTCTAATCGTATTCGCGTTCTTTTAAAGTTTTATGATCATATCCAGCTAGCACATATGCAGTTCGCCCTGTTTACACAAAATCAAAAAGGTTTAGAAGCTGCAATCGATAAAAAATTAGAGCCGGCTTTAGCAAAATCTTCAAAGGAACTAACCTCACAATTGGTAGGTCTTGTAGCGATTTTTACGGCGCTTTCCTTTATTATCTTTGGCGGTATTTCGTCTTTGGAAAGCTTGTTCGCATTTATACCTCAAAATTCAAGCGAATCTGTTATACATGTTGTTATTGTTGCAATTGCTTGGAGTTTTTGCATTTTAAATCTTTTATTTGCGTTTATGTATTTTATCTTGAATATTACAGGAAAGAAACCCGAGCTATCTTTGCAAACTGGAAATGCGATTCAAAAATATCCGTTAGTGTTTATTTGCAATTATTGTCTTTTGGTTGCTCTGCTAATTTGTGTCGCAGTGTTGGTTGGCATTAAAACTGGAATAATCCCACAAATTCTATCCAGCGGAATAGCGTGTAGGTGGCTTTTTGGGAGTATAGGACTTGCAATAATAATTGTTGGCATTATTCTTTTAAGATGCTATAAAGCTAAATTGTCAGCGCATAACAAAAACTGAACATAGTAATCAGTGAATGATTATCGGAGGAGAGTGTAGTACTCTCCTCCTTTTATACATGCTCTTGATTTTTAATTTCAGTGTGCTATAATGACAATTGCCACACAGTTTAATATTTTTCTCGGAGAGCATACTATTTGTGTAAAAACGTATGCTTTGATTTGTCATGTCTCTCTGAGAAATGAACTGTGTGGCGCAGGAATCATAGCATACGTTTTTCGGTGCGTAGCTATGATGGCTGCGCACTTTTTTATTTTGAGGAGGAACAATGATGAAGACGTTGAAAACAATCTTATCTAACACAGTTGGTGTTGTTTTAGGGTATGCAGGAGGGACACTTGTATTTCTGATAGTGCAGTGGATACTATTGTCTTTGGTACCGATGATACCAATTATCCCTAAACTGTTGAGTTGGCCTGTAGATTACGAATGGTATGCTATGGTTGGTATTTCTTTTTCAGAAATACTTGTGGGGCTATTAATCTGCAAATTTTTCTGTGAGCTGACAAAAACAAACTGGAATTACGGAGTTATTATTTTGGGAGTTATACAACTGATTCGTTATATATATAACATGATTCATACATTTGCGACCAGTGGTTTTCAGTTTTCTATACTCACCTCTTTTGGCTTGGTAATTTTACAAATTGCTTATTTGACCCTTTCGACAATGGCTAACGAAAAGCGATAACAAATACCCTCGCCAAAATGGCGAGGGTATTGTCATTTCGCTAATGTATCCTCAATAACGTCGTGAAGATGAATCGGTGCAAGCTGCAATCGATTGCACAGGTTGACGAACCGTTCGGCACTCTGATCGTCGGTAAAGATGTCAGGAACAGACTGGACGCGTTGGAAGACGTCCACACCGTATACGGCGTGCGTCCGATTTTGTTCGTCCTTCACCTTATCGATTCGCAGCTTATACAAAACCATATTATCGCCTCCCCATATACTGACTGAGGAGAGAGATGTCATTCGCCTGATGCGTCTTTTTGAATCGTTGCCGCTCGGTTTCCACCATAGACTGGCAGTCGGAGCAAAGTCTTTGCTTGAGGATGTAGTGTAAAAACAAGACTTCAACCTCAGTGAAAAGAACGCGATCAAATTCTTTGTCGGGGAAATATCGGTCGTAGTTTTGCTCAAGGCCTTCGGTGACAAGAAGATCGAGCGGGATTTGCAGTGCCTGCGCGATGCGTCCTAAGACATCAATGGTTGGGTTTGCTCGGCCGTGCTCGATCTCTCGCAAATAAGAGCCGGCAATCTCTGTTTCGAGTGAGAGCCATTCCTGAGTAACCCCGATCTTGCTGCGCATAAACACAATGTTTCGACCGATCTCCTGCGGAATTGACATAATATCCCTCCCTGCCAAAAAGCATAGGAAAGATATTCTTTGATTGACAGACGATATACAGGCGGTTGTAAAATTTGCGCCCGTAAATTCCTGCCAAATTCATGCCAACCACGTTGCGAAACGAAGAAAAGCCGCTTGTTTAGCGGCTTTTCTGTCTTTCTGGTGGAGACGAGGGGAATCGAACCCCTGTCCGAAAATCATTTACCGTGGTTTTCTCCGAGTGCAGCCGATCAATTGGGATTCCCCTCGCCGAACGCCGATAGGCAGGCTTTCGGTTACGGTAGTCGCATGGTCATGACAAAGCACGCGACAGCGCTTTGTTCACGTTCACCGCTAATCGACGCTCCAACCCTGATCGCGGTACTTCGGGGCGGAACGGCTGCTTTTAATTAAGCAGCGAGAGCAACTTTATTGTTGTCGTTTATTTTGAAAAGATTGCAGGGTTTATAGCGGTCCTGCACCGCTACTCGCTTACCAGGGCTCACGGTCCCCGTCGAAACCTTTACGTCCCCATATGCCGCCGTGTGCTCTCAAACACGGCGGAGTATCAGTATAGGCAAATTTTTTGTGTTTGTCAACCGAAATTGCGCAGCAATGACACAACTTTGCCGAGCACGATCGCTTCTTTGACAATGATTGGCTCAAATGCATCGTTTTCCGGTTGCAGGCGAATATGATCCCGCTCAAAATAAATGCGCTTGACCGTTGCTTCGTCGCCGACGAGCGCCACCACGATATCGCCGTTATTGGCGGCGGGGGTTTTGTGAACGATGACGATATCACGATCCAAAATGCCGGCGTTCAGCATACTGGTACCCGACACGCGCAGGGCAAACAACTCCTCGGTCGGATATCCGCCGCCGGAGTAGGGGACGTAGTCCTCGACTTCCTCAATCGCTAAAATTGGCAGGCCGGCGGTGACTTTACCGAGCAACGGCACGTGTGACACCGATTCACCCGGCATACGAATGGAACGGGTCAACCCCGTGTCGCGGTCAATATACCCGGCTTCTTGGAATTTTTGAAGATAGTTGTGCACGGTTGAGGTGGATTTGATTCCTGCGGCGGCGCAAATTTCGCGCACGGTGGGAGGGACACCGGTCCGTATACGCTCTTTTAAAAAAGCTAACATTTTCTGTTGTTTTTCGTTCAAAGGTTTCATACTGTATCACCCTTTCGTAGGATAGTATAACACATCTTTCTCAAAAAAGCAAACATTTGTTTGTTTTTTTGAGAATAAAAATTTTATTACAGTTTATTCACACTCAATTCACATTCCCCAAGCAATTGTCTGTTACACTGAAAACGTACTCAGGGAGCAGGGATGGAGCCGCACCGGAACTGTTTCGTTAAGCTGGGTGCATTACCCCTCCTCAAAACACCCCTCTAACTAAAGCAACGGGCTTGCTGAAAGGCAAGCCCGTTGCTTTTTTCATTTTTGTTCTAACCGAACAAGGACATGCATAGGAATAGGACAGGCAGGTGGAGAGGAACATGAACGGGTATATAACGGCGGTATCCTTGTTACCGAAGGAATTGCAAGTGCCGTTGCTTTTGTTGGATAAGACGGTCGGCAGCCGTGTGCAGGAGATCCGTCTACGGTCGGGACAGGCCGTTTCACTGGGGTTTGGCGGTGAAGAATGGTTTGTTACCGCTGCCGGAAAGACAACCGGACAACGTGCGTGCGGAATCGTATGCAGTGAAGCACTGCTTCGGCAGACTGCCGACCGCCTGCTGGAGTATTCGGTATATGCGCACTGGGAAGAATTGCGGCGCGGATTTGTGACGGCGGGCGGATGCCGCGTCGGTATTGCCGGAACGGCGGTGCTGGACAGCGGTGCGGTTGCCGGTTATCGCGCAATCAGTGCCTTATGTATTCGTGTGAGGCGAGAGCATGACGGTTGTGCTGAAAGGTTGATGCCGTTTCTGTGTGACGATGGCGTACACAGTGCACTGATATGCAGCGAACCTGCCGGTGGGAAAACCAGTGTTTTACGTGATCTTGCCACTCAATTAGCGCAGCGCCGATTGCCGATAACGGTCATCGATGAACGCGGAGAACTGTCGGGCGGCAGATCGCTTCTCGGTTGTGACGTATTGTGTTACACCCCCAAGGCGGCCGGGATCGAACAGGCGGTGCGTTGTTTGGCACCGCGTGCGGTGTTATTGGATGAATTGGGAGATGCGGATGAGTTATCGGCGGTATATGACGGCTTTTTGCGAGGTGTGCCGACGGTTGCCACGGTGCACGCGCGATCGTTTGAGGAGCTGTATCGGCGTGACGGGTTGCGGGACGTGTTAGAGCGTGGAGTGTTTGAGTATCTGATTCAACTGCACGGACGGCAAGCACCGGGCGAAATTGCGCAGGTCTTGCGAACGGAGGAATGGTTACGTGAAAATGTTCGGAATCGTGGCATTGCTGCTGACGGGTTTTGGAGCCGGATTGACCGCGCAGCACACTTTGAAACACCGCGTCAACATGCTGTCGTTGTTTGAACGTTTTGTAAAAGGACTTTCGGAACGGATTCGCTATACAGCAATGTCGGTTGCCGACGTGCTGCGCGTATTGGCGGCGATGCCGGAATTTTCAGCGTTTGTGCCCTTGCAGGAGACGGTAAAACACCTGTCTGCCGACGGTGAATTCCGCGTGGCGTGGCGGTCTGCAGTAGAGAAACAGTGTCGTGCATGGGCGCTATCTGAAGAAGAAACGAAGTTGTTTCTTGATTTTGCAGATGTGCTTGGCACAACGGATATCCTCGGCGAGGTTCAACATTGCGAGTACTATTCCCGAAGGGTTCGGGAGTGCTTGGAAGAACGCAAGCAAGAAGCGCGTGCCCGAGGCGGGCTGTATATGGCGCTCGGGCTTTGCGGCAGTAGTGCGGCGGCACTTCTGCTTTTGTAAAAAAGAGAGGCGAAGAACGATGGAAGTGGATCTGATTTTTAAGATCGCGGCGATCGGCATTATCGTGGCGGTGCTGAATCAAGTGTTGATACGATCCGGCCGTGAGGAGCAGGCAATGCTGACGACGTTGGCGGGATTGATCGTGGTGTTAAGCATGATCGTAACGGAGATCAGCGATCTGTTTCGCATGGTCAAATCAGTGTTTGGGTTATAACGATGGAGTGGATGGCGGTTGCGGCGGTGGCGGTTATCACCGCATTCTTGGCAGTGATGCTTCGGCGGTCACACCCCGAACAGGCGATGGCAGTGACGTTGATTGCCGGGATCTTGATGGTGGCGGCAGCGCTTGGAGTTATGGCACCGTTACTCGGCGATATTCGAGAAATGTTGAAAGCGAGCGGTCTTGCCGGAGAATACATACAAATTTTGTTTAAAGCGCTGGGTATTTGTGTGATCACGCAGTTGGCATCCGATGCCTGTCGCGATGCAGGTGAGCAAGGCCTTGCGGCCAAAACTGAGTTTGCCGGTAAGCTGACTTTGCTTACGTTGGCGCTGCCGCTATTTCAAAAGATCGGCAGTATTGCGCTGTCGCTCATTGAAAAGGGGTAAGCGATGAGGACGGTAAAAGCGGGAATATGCATTCTGGTATTACTGGCGCTGTGCGCCTGCCCTGCGCGGGCGCAGACGCTTGACGAGTTGTACCGCGAACAACTGGAGGCGAGCGGTGGAGAAGCCCTGTTAGACTCCTTGCCGGAGGAAACGCGGGAACTTCTTCGGCGCTTAAACATCGATTCGTTGCAAGCGGACACCTTTACGGAGTTGGATACCAATTCGTTTCTCGGCGAATTGTGGGAGTTGTTTAAAACGGCGGCGGGTGAGCCGCTGGCGGCGTGTGGGACGGTGCTGGGTATTTTGCTCATTTATGCGTGGGTAGACGGTATGCGTCAAACGCTGCGCACTGAGGAGGTCTCGTCTGTATTCGGCGTTATCTGCGCACTGGCGGCGTGCGGATCGGTGATGATGCCCATTGCCGGTCAACTGGAGCGCGTAAGCGAGGCGATGAAATCGGTGTCGGTGTTTATGTCCAGTTTTGTTCCGGTATATGCGGGGATCCTTGTGAGCGGAGGGCAACTGTCGGCTGCCGTATCGTTCCAATCGATCATCCTGTACGCTGCCGAACTGTTGTCTTGGATAGCGGGGTCGTTGATCGTACCGCTTTTGTCTATTTCGTTGGCATTGGGGCTGACCGGTTCGCTCACACCGGAGTTGAAACTCGGTCGAGTCGGTGCGATGACCGGAAAGGCGGCGACCTGGATATTGACACTGGGAATGGTTCTCTTTACCGGTGTGCTGTCCTTGCAGACGTTTGTAGGCGGCGCGGCGGATAAACTCAGTGACCGTGCTTTGCGATTTTCGATTGCTCATTTTGTGCCGGTGGTAGGCGGATCGATCAGTGAAGCGTTTTCTACCATCCGAGGGTGCCTGCATCTGCTGCGGTCAACCGTGGGGTGCTTCGGTGTCGCGGCGACGCTTATCATCGTATTGCCGCCGTTGTTGTCGTGCTTGATTTGGAATCTAATGTTATCGGTTGGCGAAATGGCTGCCGAACTGTTCGGCTTGTCATCGTTTTCGGAACTTCTTAAAACAGCACACGGTATCATGCGGTGCTTGGTAGGAGTGCTGTGCGTCAGCGGACTCTTGCTAACGGTATCGCTGACGGTCATTGCCGTTGCAGTGGGAGGAACGACATGAATGAGATCCGCGCGTGGAGTGCCGCCGTTTGTATGGCGGCGCTCGGCTGTTCAGCTATCCGTTTGCTTGCACCAAAGGTGGGCAGCGGGAAACTGTTTTCATTGATAACGGCATCGTTTTTTCTGTGTGCGTTGGCTTTGCCGTTGTTGAATATTCGCTCATTACCGGAACCGGAGATAGATCTGTTACCGCCGGATATCGTCACGGGATTGCTTGAAGAACGCGTGACCGAACAATTGACGGAACAGGTTAAAACGGCTGCCGTCTCTTTTGTGGAGGAGGCGATGACGGCACGAAATGTCACTCCCAAAAAAGTGGAGGTTATGACGGATACTTCGGAATCGGGAGGCATATATATGAAGCAGATTACGATCCACGTGGACAAACAAAGTGTCCCTTTGGCGGCAGTGGTACGGGAGGTGTTGGAAAAAAGTTTGGGGACAACGATTGTTCTTAAAACAGAGGAGTGATGAGAAATGCAGGAAATTCTATCGGCATGGTCGGGGCGCTTGCGAGCGTTTTCAACGTCCGGCAAAGCGCGCACGGCACTTATTGTTTGCGGTATCCTTGGCGTGGCGTTACTGGTTATCCCGGAACTTATCCCCGAAAAGGTTGAAAAAACGGAAGTGCTGACCGCCGACGATTTTATTTGTCGTACGGAGAAACGGTTGGCCGCTTTGATCGGGAGTATTGACGGTGCGGGAGCGTGTCAGGTCATGGTAACGCTGGAAAACGGTGTGGAATACGTTTACGCGACCGAGCAAAGAAGTAATTCCGACCGCGAGGAAGATACCAGCGATGGGGATACGCGGTTAACACAGCGGGACGACAGCGAAAGCGCGGCGATCCTTATCGAAACCGACAACGGTAATAAGGGCCTTCTTGTGACCGAAATTCAACCGACCGTGCGCGGCGTAGTGGTGGTCTGTGAGGGCGGCGATAACGAGGAGGTGCGTGCTCGCGTGTCGCAAGCGGTGACAGTTGCCTTGAACATTTCTTCCAAACGTGTTTGTGTTACAAAATTATCATAAAGGAGTTCGTGTTATGAAAAAGTTTCTTGGGAAAAAGACGGTGCTGCTCGGCACCTTGATACTTGCTCTCGGTGTGGCGATCTATCTCAATTATTTTTTTGCGGAGGGGCCAACCGGTATAGTGGATAACAGCAACACACAGAGCGAACAGCCAAGCGACGATAAAACGCTGGGCGAGGCGATCAATGTTAACGGAACTGCCGATACCCCGACGGCAAAAGAGTATTTTGAGCAGGCACGGGGAAGCAGAAAAGCTGCCCGCGAAGAAGCGGTGCAGACGGTGAAAGATCTGCTGAATGATGTCAAGATTACCGATGAGCAGAAAAAGACCGCTACCGCTGAGGTGATTGCCATTACCAAGGCGATCGAACAGGAGAGCAATATAGAAAGCATTATCAAGGCGAAAGGGTTTGCGGATTGTGTGGTGTACATTGCAGACGGATCATGCAGCGTGGTGGTACAAAGTGATAGCTTGACGGTGCAGGATACGGCTAAAATTTCGCAGGTTGTCACCTCTCAGGCAGACATTCCGGCACAAAATATCAATATTGTAACCGTAAAATAATAAAAAACAGTTGCCCTTCGGGTACTTTATGGTATATAATATAGCCATAAATGCAAAGGAGGTCATCGTTATGGGTGACAAAGGATATCAAACTCCGGAAGGGCGCTGCATCATTTCTGAAGAAGTGATTGCAACAATTGCCAGCACTGCGGCTGTTGAAGTGCCGGGCGTGGCAGGTATGGCACCCCGCATCAAAGACCTGCGCGGACTGGTCGGTAATTCTGCTACCAAGTGCGTGGCGGTCGTCAATAATGAGAGCGAAACCATCGTGGACTTGTATATCAATTTGAAAGCAGGCGTGCGTATTCCGGATGTTGCCGGTGAAGTGCAACGCGTTGTCAAGGACGAGGTTCAGTCTATGACGGGTCGTCCGGTTACCAAGGTTAATATTCATATTGCCGGTATCGTACTGGAAGAAAAAAAGGAAGCAGAAAATAAAGAAAAAGCAGAATAAGAGTACGACCCTCTGCAGTTTTGTAGAGGGCTTTTGCTCTGTCTCTGTATTAAGGAAAGGCAAGGGCGTAGTATGACGCGACGGGAATCAAGAGAACTTGCATTTGTGTTGCTGTTCGAAAAGAGTTTTTCGGACACACCGCTTGATGAAATATTAGAAAATGCCGGTGAAGCCAGAGAGATCGTGCGTGACCCGTTTGCGCTGTTGCTCACCGAGGGTGTCTTGGCACACACCGAGGAGATCGATGCACAGATCTCGGAATTTTCCCATAAATGGAGTAAAGAACGCTTATCCCGTATCGCGTTGGCGATTTTACGTCTTGCGATCTATGAGATGCTGTGGGAAAGTTCGATTCCCGTCAGTGTCTCTATTAATGAGGCGGTTGAGCTTGCCAAACGTTACGGCGGCGATGCCGACGCCTCGTTTATCAACGGCGTGTTAGGCGGTATTGCTCGCCGACACGAGGCGTAATATGAGTTTTTATATAGGGCTGGATACCAGCAATTATACGACCTCCGCCGCGGCTTTTAATGCAGCGACGGGGGCGCTTTGGCAAGTAAAACAACTTTTACCGGTCAAGGCGGGTGAACTGGGGCTTCGTCAAAGTGACGCGGTCTTTCATCATGTTAAGCAGTTGCCGACACTGGTTGAGCAGCTGTTTGCCGAAACGGAAATCGTATCGCCTGAGGCCTTTGGCGTGTCGGATCGACCGATGGAGGCAGAGGGCTCGTATATGCCCTGCTTTTTAGCAGGTGAGGGGACGGCGCGTGCGCTTGCGGCCGCTACCGCAAAACCGCTGTATCGGTTTACCCATCAGCAAGGTCACGTCATGGCGGCGCTGTACGGTGCCGAGCGATTATCGTTGCGGCACAAGCCGTTTTTGGCGTTTCACGTATCCGGTGGCACGACCGAAGCGTTGCTTGTTAAGCCACACACGGAAACGGTTATTTCATGCACCTCGGTTGCCCGTTCGTTGGATCTTAAAGCGGGACAGCTTATCGACCGCGTCGGCGGTCTGTTGGGCTTGCCGTTCCCGGCGGGTCCCGCTCTGGATGAGTTGTCACAGAACGCGAAAGCTACTCGCTTGCCTAAACCGTCCATGGAGGGTGCTTGTTGCCATCTTTCGGGTGTGGAAAATCAGTGCCGCCGCCTACTTGCTGACGGTGCACAGCCCGCCGAAGTGGCGCGTTTTTGCTTGCTCAGTGTTGAGTCGGCGCTTGTTAGTATGACGGAGCAACTGCTGGCACAGTACGGCGATCTGCCGGTGGTGTATGCCGGTGGAGTGATGTCCAACACGCTGTTGCGCGCCGCTCTGCAAGAACGTTTTAACGGCATTTTCGCACCACCCATGTATTCGGCGGACAACGCTGCCGGAATCGC
>JAFSGO010000037.1 GCA_017440765.1 Clostridia bacterium | reverse complement strand
GTGCCGCGGCTTTCCTTTATTGATTATTTTTTAATTTGTATCGCGTAGCGTTTGCGGGAGCCGTCTTCGACAACCTGATCGACCGTTTCCCAGTTGAGCCGGCCTTCGGTGTGCAACTGCCACACGAGGTCGTAGGCGAGGCGCGCTTTTTGCGAATAGGTGTATCCGCCCGGCCACAGGTCGGCAAGGTCACCCAATCTACCCTCTAAGCTATCGAAGATTACGGGTGCTTCGTCGGATTGGAGCAGCGCCTCAAGGTATTCGTAACCCTTACGGTAGATGGCGGGGGTCAGTTCGCTGACCGGTTCGACGTCGATCTTATAAGGGCTGATCGTAATACCGCTTTGCGATACCGCCACGCTGTGGAACAGCGGCAGGTCAAACGCTTTGGCAGCGAGATCTTCCGGATAGGCAAAGCGGGTGGTAGCAATATAGCTTTCGCCGTTTTCCATCACGGCGGTCATGGCGCGGGTGGTGCGCAACAGATGGATGTGATCGGGGTCGTTCTCGGTGATAAACACCGTCACGTTGTCACCGTACATTCTGGTGCTGGTGAGCGCCATGGCTTCTGCGGGGCTTTTTCCCTGTTTCATGTAATAGTCGACCAGATGCACGCGCACTTCGGCAGGGGTGATATAGTTGCCGGTGCCCGCGAGCATCGGGCTCTCGCCCTTGGGGTTTTCGGTTTCGTGCAGGTACTTAACACCGTTATCTTTTAAGAAATTGGCGGCCTCATCCCACATGGGGCTGTATTTTGAACGAGGGGTGTTGCCGTTGGTGACGAGAGCCGTTTTACCGTCCATGGAGATAAAGGGGTGGAACGGCTTTTCCGGGTCACCGCCGGCGGGGCGGGTATGTGCGATACCGATGGTGCCGGGCAGACTTAACACGTCTGTTTCGCGAATCAAGGTGTCGACGTCGCCGATCGCCTTGCGGTAGTACAGCTTGCCCTCGTGAATGGTGGCGACACCGGTGCTCATGGCACCGTCAAAATACTGTTGACGGCGCAGCATTTCGAGCAAAAGCGGTGCTGCCTGTTGGTTTCCTGCGTATCCTGCGATGTTACACATAAAAGTCACTCCTTAATGGGATTGATTTGTTGTTTGAATTTTGTGGCGGAACCGAACACAAAACGGAATGCGACGGTAATGACAACCATGAGTGCGGCAAACGCGATCAATATCGGTTTATACGAGCCCACAGCATCAAAGCACAGATTCACAAGCGGTGCGCCGAGGGCGTAACCCACATAGTTGAGGGCGGCAAACAAGCCCAGTATTTTATCGTAGGCGATAATGCCGAAGAAGTTGTTGACGAGAAGCGGCACCAAGAGCGTTTCCAAAGGAAGCGCGACCGCATACAAAACGGCGAAGGCGATGGTGAGCACGATACCGTAAGAGGAAGAATTTGCTAATGCCAGACACAAAAACGCGGCAACCGCTGCTGTTTGGCACGTGGTCATGACGACAGACAGACCGAAACGATCGTGCATCCAACCCGTTAAAATCTTGCTCGCGGTCATGGCGAGGGAGTTGATACTGACGACAAGAGCAATCAAGTGCGGCGTTAGACCCACATCCTGCAAATGCGCGGCATACGCACCCGAAATGCCTTGCAGGCACAAGCCGGTCAGCAACACGATGATACCGCTGACGTAAAAGAACGATTTATGGCGAACTTGTGCAAACGGGACACCGATATACACGTCCGCTTGTTTTTTTACTTTTGCGGTGGCGGGTATAGCCGGTTGTTCCGGCGGATTTTTCAGCAGAGCGACCACTGCCGTTCCCGATACGACCAGCACGGCGACGACCAGGAGGTAGGAGTTCCGATAGCCGAACGGGTTGCCCGGCTCGTTGATGAGCGGGGTCGCGATCAGCGATGCGACGGTGGCACCAATGCCGTTTGCCGCAAACACAATGCCGGTGTATTTGCCGATATCCGTTACAAACCAACGGCGAATGATGGAGCTTGCCATGGTGGTCGTCGTGAAAGCAAGGCCAACGCCGAGCAGGGCACCGCCGATACAGAAGGTGACGATATCCGTTGCAAAGGCGTAAAACAGCATGGAGGCGATGGTTGATACGAAGCCGATGGCAACCAACTTTCGGGTGCCGAGACGTTGTAACAGCAGACCGAAGAAGAGATTGGCAACGGCTGTTGCCACGTAACGGCTGCTGTCGTTGAACGAAAACAGTCCGCGCGGAATGCCGACTGCTTCGGTGATGGCGGTGAGGTAAAGTCCTTTGTTGCTGCTGCAAAATCCTAAGCAGACAAACACCATCAAGAAGCAGGCGCCGAGAATAAACCACTTATATTCAAGTTTTGTTTTTTCTTTCATGGATGGTGTCCCCTTAAAAAATCCCGCTGTTTCCGCTAACTGTTTATAACATGATACCAAACGTATTGCTATTTGTCAACGAACGTATGCGCACTAATGATAAAAACGGTAAAATCACCAAAAAGATTACCTATAGGCGTTGCGAGATTCGACTCTTTTGTGGTATTAATTGACGCGTGCTATAAAATGTGCTATGATGCCTGTTGTTGTGCAAAGGAGCGTAAGCATGCAAAAACGCGAGTTTTATACGCCACGGTCGGAACACGTTTTCAATGCCGTAATCGGTTTGACTTGGAACGGTATTTTAGATAGGAGAACTTATGCGAATTCAATTATCTGACCATTTTACCTATAAAAAACTGTTGCGGTTTACCTTGCCGTCGATCGTGATGATGATCTTCACCTCGGTATACGGTGTGGTGGACGGTTTTTTCGTATCCAATTACGTCGGCAAAACACCGTTTGCGGCTGTCAATTTCATTTTCCCGTTGTTGATGGTACTTGGGGCGATTGGCTTTATGTTTGGCACGGGCGGCAGTGCGCTGATCGCTAAAACCATCGGCGAGGGGAATCTTACCAAGGCGAAACGGCTGTTCTCGCTGTTCGTTTACACGTCGGCGGCAATCGGCACGGTGATCGCGATCGTGGCGTTTATTTTTATCCGTCCGATCGCGATGTGGCTCGGCGCCGCCGGCACGTTGCTGAACGATTGCGTGCTGTACGGGCGCATTCTGTTGTTGGCGCTTCCTGCACAGATGCTGCAGTTTGAATTCCAAAGCTTTTTTGTGGTGGCGGAAAAGCCGCAGCTTGGACTTTATGTCACACTTGCGGCGGGAGTGACCAATATGGTCTTGGATGCGCTGTTGGTTGCGGTCTTTCCGTTGGGGTTGCCCGGTGCCGCCGTGGCCACGGCGATCAGTCAAGTCGTCGGCGGTGTGGTGCCGATCGTGTATTTTGCCCGCCGCAACGACAGTTTGTTACAACTGACCAAAACGCAATACGACGGTGCGGCAATGCTCAAAGCGGCGGGGAACGGGTCGTCGGAATTTCTGTCCAACGTGGCAATGTCGGTCGTGAGTATGCTGTATAATGCTCAGCTGATGAGCTACGCCGGTGAAAACGGCGTGGCGGCGTACGGCACGATGATGTACGTGAGTTTTGCGTTCGTGGCGATCTTCATCGGATACTCGGTCGGAACGGCGCCTGTGATCGGCTATCACTACGGCGCC
>JAFSGO010000036.1 GCA_017440765.1 Clostridia bacterium | reverse complement strand
TAACGAAATTGAGTCGGTCGCCGGTATTCTGAACGGCACCACCAATTTCATGCTCACCCGCATGGTGCAGGATGGCATGGATTTTGAAAGTGCTCTGAAACTCGCGCAAGACCTCGGTTACGCCGAGCGCAACCCCTCCGCCGACGTGGACGGGCACGACGCCTGCCGCAAGATTTGTATTTTGGCGGCGCTCGCCTACGGCAAGCACGTCTATCCGGAGCAAGTATACACCGAGGGTATCTCGGCCGTCACTCCCACCGACGTGAAATATGCCGAAGCCATCGGCCGCGTGATCAAACTCATCGGTCAAGTCAAACGGCAGGGCGACCGTATTCAGTGCATGGTCTCGCCGTTGCTGATTTCCAAGGATAACCTGCTCGCGCAGGTAAGCGACGTTTTCAACGCCGTACAGGTTTGCGGCAACGCCGTTGGTGAGGTCATGTTCTACGGCCGCGGCGCCGGTAAACTTCCCACCGCATCCGCCGTGGTAGGCGACGTCATTGACGCCGCTCAACACCTTGGCGAACGCAAACCGCTCGGCTGGGATACGGGATTTTCGGATTACGTGTTGGATCACGCGGAAAACGAATGTGCCGTACTTCTGCGTTTTAACACAGACGACAAGCAAGCCCTGCTCGCGAGCTTGGGGGCGGCACTCGGCGACGTTTCCGTCGTCACCTGCCCCGACGCGCCGACGAACGAGTTGGCAATACTCACGGCAGTCATGAGCGAGCGCCAGTTGGATAACGGTCTGGCGGTACTCGGAGATCAGCCGATCTCCCGTTTACGCCTGTTATAAAATACCCCATAGACTCAAAGGAGGAAAACCCATGCTTATCGTACAAAAATTCGGCGGCAGCTCCGTCGCCGATGCTGAAAGGGTCATGAACGTTGCCCGACGGGTGACCGATACCTACCGCGCCGGAAACGAAGTGGTCGTCGTTGTATCGGCACAAGGTGACACGACCGACGATCTCATCGCCAAAGCCAAAGAGATCAACGCGAACGGCAGCAAACGCGAAATGGATATGCTGATGGCGGCGGGTGAACAGATCTCGGTCGCGTTGCTTGCCATGGCGTGTGAGCAACTCGGCTGTCCCGCCGTTTCCTTGCTTGGCTGGCAGGCGGGCTTCTCTACCAACTCCAAATATTCTGCGGCGCGCATCAAGACCGTCAAGGCGGAACGCATCCGCGCGGAATTGGATAAGAAAAAGATCGTTATCGTCGCCGGTTTCCAAGGTATCAACAAATACGATGACGTTACCACGCTCGGCCGCGGCGGTTCGGATACCAGCGCCGTTGCGATCGCCGCAGCAATGAACGCCGATCTGTGCCAGATCTACACCGACGTGGAAGGCGTCTACACCGCCGATCCCCGCAAGGTCCCCACCGCACGGAAGCTCGACGAGATCACCTACGACGAAATGTTGGAGCTTGCCACCCTGGGCGCGCAGGTGCTCAACAACCGCTCCGTGGAAATGGCGAAAAAATACAACATTGAACTGGAAGTTCTCTCCAGCTTAAAACACGTTCCCGGCACCAAAGTGAAGGAGGTCACCAAAATGGAAAAAATGTTAATTAAGAGCGTTGCGAAAGACACCGACGTTGCCCGCGTGATGATCGTGGGTATTCCGGATGAGCCCGGTATTGCCTTTAAAATTTTCTCCCGTGTTGCACAGGCACACGTCAACGTGGATATCATTTTACAGTCGGTCGGTCGCGACGGCACCAAGGATATTACCTTCACCGTCCCCGCAGGCGAAGGCGAGCGCACGGTGGAAGCGCTGCGCGAGTACTGCGATCACTTAAAAGCGAAAAAGCTGTTCTACGATACGGAGATCGCGAAGGTATCCATCGTCGGTGCCGGTATGGAAACGCACGAGGGTGTCGCCTCCCGTATGTTCGGTGCGCTGTCGGATGCTAACATCAACATCCAGACCATCTCCACCAGCGAGATCAAGATCTCGGTGCTGATCGACCGTGCCGATGCCGATCGTGCCGTTGCCGCCGTGCACCACGCGTTCTTCGACGAAGACTAACGTTAAAAAAGCCGCTTTGCGCGGCTTTTTTCTTTATGAAAGGCGGTGAGCTTGTGTTAGGTCTGTATCTGCATGTCCCGTTTTGTATGTCCAAATGCCCGTACTGCGATTTTTATTCGCTGGCGGGCAGCACCGACGACGATAAGGATCGCTATCTGCAAGCTATGCTCGATTCATTACGTCATTGGTCGGCACAACTTCATACGTCAGCGGATACCGTCTATCTCGGCGGCGGTACGCCGACGCTGCTCGGCGCCGAACGCCTTTCGCGCCTGATCGCCTCCGCGCGTGATATGTTCTCTGTGCCGAACGATGCCGAGATCACCCTGGAAGCAAACCCCGGCGACGATCTAAACGACGTTTTAACCGCATTTTCTGCCGTCGGCGGCAACCGCTTATCGCTGGGGGTGCAGGCGGTCAATGACCGACAGTTGCAACTGCTCGGCAGACGGCATACCGTCGCCGATGCGGAATCCGCCATTTCAGCGGCGCATCGCGCAGGTATTTTCAACGTATCGTGTGACCTAATGCTCGGCACGTCGGAACAGACAGCGGAGGATGTTCGTGCCGCCGCACGCCGTTTTGCCGCGTGGGGTGCCCGTCACGTATCGGCGTATCTGTTAAAACTGGAAAGCGGCACACCGTACGCCGCCGCGCCTCCCTCTTTACCGGATGAGGATGCGTCTGCCACGCTGTATCTGGAGGCCGTCACCGCACTGAAGGAGCAGGGATACGCCCAGTATGAGATCTCCAATTTTGCTCACCCCGGCTTTGAAAGCCGCCATAATCTCAAATACTGGTATTCGGATCCGTATCTCGGCATCGGCCCCGCCGCACACTCGTTTTTGGACGGCAAACGGCTGTACTATCCCCGCTCGCTGTCCGACTTTTTGTCGGGCTGTAAACCGCTTGCCGAAAATCCGAGTGATACCGTCATTCCCGAAAACTCACCCGAAGAGTTTGCTATGCTCCGCCTGCGGTTGACCGCAGGACTGACCGAAACGGCATTCAAAGCCCGTTTCGGCTCTCCCCTCCCCGCAGCGTGGCGCGAAAAAGCCGCCGCACTCCCGCCGCACCTGGTCACCGTGGATGCCGACGGCATCCGCTTATCCCCCGATGGATTTTTAGTGTCTGATGCCATCCTTGCTCGTCTGTTATAAAAGAAAAAGCCGAGTCTTTCGACTCGGCTTTCGTTATGTGCTTTAGCGGCCCTCGGGCAACATGCGGTAGGTGTTGACACGCTGGTTCAGCATGCAACGGGAGAAGCACTCCGCATATTCTGCTCCGCACTGCTTACCGCGGAACTGGTTTTTGGCGTGACTTGCTGCAAACGCATCGTTGCCGGTGTGAGCGCTGAGCCAACCGTACTGACTTTCGTGGCACTTGAGCGCCTCGGTTTTCAACTCGATCGTATCGCTGATATCCACATAGTCCGTGGGGCGGAAATCGCTGACGCCTTCCGATTCCATGTAGAAAATGGAAGGAACCACTTCTAGCACGGGATACTTCGTCTTATAATTCGGGATGGTGGCGATAAAGCTCGCATTAAAAGCAAGCAACGAGGTCTCGGTATGATCGCGCATATAATCCTCGTGGTATTGGGTGAAGATCATATCGGGCTTGGTATACCGGATCACGTCCACCAATTTGTCGATCACCGCACGGTCATTAGAATCAACGTACAGGTCATAAACGCCCAGGTTAAAATATTCTTTTGCACCGATGGCTTTTGCCGCCGCTTCCGCTTCTTTCACACGGATCGCCGCGATCTCATCGGGCTCTAAGGTCATCGAGCCGCCGCTGCCGTTGGT
>JAFSGO010000035.1 GCA_017440765.1 Clostridia bacterium | reverse complement strand
CTTGCCAAAGAGGGCTTGGACGTGCCGTTCTTCTTCAATCGTAAAGAAGCCAAAGACCACGGCGAAGGCGGTATTTTCGTCGGTTACGTCCCGAAAGCGGGCGAATCCGTCGTCATTGTGGAAGACGTCATCACCGCAGGCACGGCGATCCGTGAAAGCATGGCAAATCTTTCTTCTCTGGAAGACGTGAAAGTGGAAGCGACCTTTGTTATGGTCGACCGTAAAGAAAAGGGCAAGACCGAAAAATCCGCCATGGCCGAGGTGGAAGAGGAGTTCGGGTTCCCGGTATACTCGGTAGTGGACGTGTATGATATTATCGAGTATTTGGAAGAGGACGAAGCAAACGCCGAAAACGTTCAGCGCATCAAGAATTATTTGGCTGTAAACGGTGCGACGGTATGAGAAGCTTGATCGATATTTTAGATCTCTCGGTTGAGGAACTGAACGATCTTTTGAAAACGGCGTGCGATATCATGAAACGCCCCAAAAAATACGCCAAAAAATGTAAGGGCAAAAAGCTCGCCACCTTGTTTTTCGAGCCGTCCACCAGAACTCGCCTGAGTTTTGAGGCGGCGATGCTGGAACTCGGCGGCAGTGTCATCGGCTTTTCGGATGCGGACTCATCGTCTGCCGCCAAAGGCGAAAGCGTGGCCGATACGGCAAAGATCATCAGCTGCTATGCCGATATTATCGCCATGCGTCATCCCAAGGAGGGCGCCCCGTTCGCGGCTTCCTTAAGTGCCGGTATTCCGGTCATCAACGCCGGCGACGGCGGTCATTGCCACCCCACACAGACGCTTGCCGACCTTCTCACCATTTATCGTGAGAAAGGCACGCTGGATGGCTTGACCGTCGGCTTTTGCGGCGACTTAAAATACGGCAGAACGGTCCATTCTCTCATTGCGGCGCTGTCGCGCTATCACGGCATCCGTGTAGTGCTGATCTCGCCGAGTGAGTTGCGCCTGCCCGACTACGTTAAGTACGAGTACATGGAGAATATGAGTTACACGGAAACGGAGTCGCTGGATGAGGCACTCGGTGAACTTGATATTTTATACATGACCCGTATTCAGCGCGAGCGTTTTGACGATCCCGAGGAATACGAGCGGCTGAAGGACAGTTACGTTCTCACCACCGAAAAAATGGCGAAAGCACCGCAAACGATGTGCGTGCTGCATCCGCTTCCGCGCGTTAATGAGATCAGCGTGGCAGTGGATGACGATCCCAGGGCCTGCTATTTTGAGCAAGCGCTCAACGGCAAATATATGCGCATGGCACTTATCCTCAAATTGTTGTCGGAAGCCGACGGAAAAAGGGAACCGGTTGCGACTGCGGCGGAGGATCTGGTCTGCAAAAACCCGCGTTGCATTACCGCTACCGAGCAGGAGGCGCGGCAGTTGTTCCGCTGTGTGAACAGCGAACGTCAGTTGTACCGTTGCATGTACTGTGAAGGACGCGTGAAGAGGTAAAAAACTTGCCGAAAAATGCGGCTGATATCTTGACAGTGAACGCGCGATTATGGTATACTTGTCGAGTGAAAATAAGCATTCTTTGCAACTGACGGATCGAGTGGATAACCACAAAGGAACAAAGAGTGCGTTGGCTGTTTTTTGTTTGCCGACCGTCTGGGCACACGAGCTTATTTTTAGAAGTAAGCTTGGTGTGCCCTTTTTTGTTTTTACTGTGAAAGTAAGGGGAGAAAGCAATGAAAAAAATCGCACTTATCATGGGCAGCGACAGCGATCTGCCGATCGTGGAAAAGGCCACCGCCGTGTTAAAAGAACTGGGCGTTGCGTACGAGGCGCATATCTATTCTGCGCACCGCACCCCCGCCGAGGCGCGTGATTTCACGGTTGCCGCGCGTGAGAACGGTTTCGGTGCTATCATCTGCTTTGCCGGTATGGCAGCGCATTTGGCGGGTGCCGTTGCGGCAAACACCACCTTGCCGGTCATCGGTGTTCCGTGCAAATCCTCCGTGCTCGACGGTATGGATGCCTTGCTTTCCACCGTGCAGATGCCCACCGGTATTCCGGTTGCGACCGTTGCCATCGGCGGCGGCGCTAATGCAGCACTGCTTGCGGCGCAGATCTTGGCGGTCGAAGATAAAGAGTTAGCGGCAAAACTGGATCAAAAACGCAAATCCGATGCAGCGAAAGTGCTGGAAAAAGACGCCACCGTAGCGGCGGCGCTGTGAGATAGTTTTTAATAATTTTTTTATAAAGGGGTTTTCCGAAATGAAAAAGGTCTATGTGGGAAAAACGAAAGATGTCTTTGCTTTGGATAACGGCAATTACTTGCTGAAGTTCAAAGATGATTGCACCGGTAAAGACGGTGTGTTTGATCCCGGCGAGAACGCCGTTGGCTTAACCATCGACGGCGTGGGTGACGTTAATCTGCGTATGTCGATCTATTTCTTCGAAAAGGTCAATGCCGCCGGCATCAAGACCCACTACGTGGATGCTTCTCTGGAAGACACCACCATGGAGGTCCTGCCTGCCAAGGTGTTCGGCAAAGGCCTTGAGGTTATCTGCCGTCACAAGGCG
>JAFSGO010000003.1 GCA_017440765.1 Clostridia bacterium | reverse complement strand
GGATTCAATGAATCTTAATTAACGGGTAGTGTGTTTCTTTCTTGTTTGCATTGTTTAATTTTCAAGGTCCTTTTTGCCACCGCTTTTTTGCGACAGCTTTGCTATAATACCACTACCTTTTCCCTTTGTCAACAGTTTTTTAAAGCTTTTTTTACTTTTTTTCAAAATTGTCAAGCTTTTACTAAAATGCTTCCGGATAAGGGTGGTAAACATAGGTAATCTTGATAAATCGCAGCGTCGCCGACAACGGTTTGCCAATTGCCATCCAGCGAAATGCGCACTTCTGCCTCCGAGCGGTTGACCGCACAACGCACCGCGCCACTTTCGCTGACCCGATCGAACACAACCACATCTTCTGTGGCATATACCGGCACAAACGTGCCTTCGCGAAACGCTTCGTGTGCGGCGCGTGCCTGCCCAAGCTGACAGAACCAGTCGATCAGCGCCTCGTTTTCACATCCCCACGGGTACGTGCCGCGGTTAAACGGATCGCGATATCCCTCCAAGCCGGTTTCGTCACCATAATACAAACACGGTACCCCGGGCAGGCAATATTGCAACACCGCTGCCGCTTTCAGACGGCGGACGCCCTCTGCGCGCTGTTCGTCCGATAAGTGCGTTTCGGATTGCCAGCGCCTGCCGCGCCCGTTTGCCGGCTCGCCGGCAAGGAGTGTTATCGCCCGCTCGGTATCGTGCGTTCCGAGCGAGTTCATGAGTAACCGCGTGACCTGCGGCGGATAGTTTTCCACAACACTGCCGACTCGGTTGAAAAAGTGCGTACCGTTTCCGTTTTTTATAAACTCCAGCACCGCCGTGCGGAACGGATAATTCATAACGCTGTCCAGTTGCTTGCCGAGCAAGTACCGACGGCGATGCCCGTAACTTTGCTTGTTACTGGCATCCTCCCACACCTCACCGAGCACGAGCGCTTCGGGGTCGGTTTCTTTCACAGCCGAGCGCAGCGCTTCCAAAAAGCCGTCCGGCAATTCGTCCGCCACGTCCAGCCGCCAACCCGACGCACCGACGCGCAACCACTTACGGACGATTCCGCCCTCTCCTGTTATATAGGTAATAAAAGAGGGGTTAAGCTCATCAACCTCCGGCAAGGTGTTGAATCCCCACCAGCCGGTATACTCCTGCGGCCACTGCGCGAAACGATACCATGGCGCATACGGCGATTCCTGCGTTTGATACGCCCCCGCTCCCGGATAGCGTCCGTTTTTATTGAAATACACACTGTCCGCGCCCGTGTGACTAAAGACACCGTCTAAAATCACACGGATCCCCCGTTCGCGTGCCTCCTCCGTCAACTGCCGCAGATCCTCCTCCGTACCGAGCAACGGATCAATACGGCTGTAATCCGCCGTATCGTATCGATGATTGGAATGGGATTCAAAAATCGGATTCAAATACAGGCAGGTGACACCCAAGCGTTTGAGATAATCCAGCTTACTTCGGATTCCCGCCAAGTCGCCACCGAAAAAATCGTTGTTGCGCACTGCCCCGGTTTCATCCGGTCGCCAATGCGGCTGTTCGTCCCATCGTTCGTGTAGTATGCGGTCGGCGGGCACGTTTTCTTTTGCTCTGCCTGAACGGGAAAAGCGATCCGGAAAGATTTGATAAAACACCCCACCCGCCAACCAGTCGGGGGTTTTCAGCTCCGAACCGTAGCAAGTAAGCTGCCACGAATCACGCGGGGAATCCACGCACGCAGCGGTACCATCCGGAAGACAAGACAAATAGCGCCTTCCGTCATCGCTGTCGATCGCAAAAAAGTACCAATAAACATCCGGCGAGTCGGGAGTAAAGCGACAATCCCACCATTCGCGGTCGTCGCCTTCCATGCCCGCCCAGAACATTCCGTCCCACTGGGCAAAGCAGCCGTCTTTTTGATGAACAAACCACGCACCGCGACAACCCCAATCTCGCGGCAAACAAATACGAAACAACACTTCCGTTCCTTGCTCGACAGCTCCGAACGGATTGCGATAGCGCGTATCGCGCGACGAAAACAACGGCATTCCCGATTCTCCTTTCTATAATGGTACTCGAATAAGTATGCCACATTTTCAAAATAAAAACAAGCCATCTTTCGAAATCTGTAAATTTGGGTTGAGTATTTGCAATTTATCCCTTATAATATTAGGAGTAAATTCATATTAGGAGTGTATCGATATGAATATCTTATGCGTCTGCACCGGCAACGTCTGCCGCAGTCCGATGTTAGAGGCGCTTTTGCGCCGCGAATTCGAACAACAAGGCCTTACCGATTTCACGGTTGCCAGCGCCGGCACAATGACCGATGACGGCATGATCCCCACCGAACAAGCCGTCACTGCCATGAACGAGATCGGGCTTGATATTTCGGGTCACACCTCTCGGCAAGTCACTCGTGAGATTGTGAAAAACACCGACGTGTTTGTCGCACTCACTCCCGAGCACGGTGTGGCGCTTGCGTTTTACCACGGCGCCGATCCTAAAAAAATCGTAGTCCCCGGCGGCGGCATCACCGACCCGTTCGGCAGCCCGCTCCCGGTCTACCGTCAGTGCCGCGATCTGTTGTTGGAAACCATGCCGCAACTTATCGAGGACATCAAAGCGTTATGCAGTTGATCGTTACGACGTTCGCCGCCGCCCACCTGCCCGCGGTCGCCGAATTGGAACAGCTCTGTTTTTCCGATCCATGGAGCGCGGATGCCTTAGCGGAGGAACTGAACAATCCCTGTGCGCACTTTTTAACCGCACTGGACGGCGATACGGTCGTCGGTTATCTTGGCTGTCATCACGTTGCTGATGAGGGTTTCATTGCCAACGTAGCGGTCCATCCGTCCCATCGCCGTCAAGGGGTTGCCCATGCGCTGGTCGCAGCCGCCATTGAGCAGGGGTGCGCGCTTTCCCGCTTAACCCTGGAAGTGCGCGCCTCCAACGCCGCCGCCATTGCGCTGTACGAATCGCTCGGCTTTGTCAAAGACGGCGTCCGCCACCGCTTTTACGCGCATCCCGCCGAGGACGCCTGCATTTACAGTTATTACTACTCCGATCAGAGGTGACAGTCCCGTTGAACATTTTAGCATTGGAATCCTCCTGTGACGAAACCGCCGCCGCCGTTGTGCGTGACGGTCGCGAGGTGCTATCCAACTGCGTGGCTTCGCAGGTCAAAGAACATATGTTATATGGCGGGGTCGTTCCGGAAATTGCCAGCCGCCGCCATACGGAAGCGGTCAGCATCATTACCCGCCAAGCACTCTTGGAGGCAGGCGTCACCCTGAACGACATTGATGCCGTTGCCGTCACGCACGCGCCCGGACTGATCGGCGCGTTGTTAGTCGGCGTTAATTTTGCCAAGGGCTTGGCAACCGCCGCCAATTTACCGCTGATTCCGGTACATCATCTGCGTTCGCATATCGCCGCCAACTACCTGGCGCATCCGGACCTCAAGCCGCCGTTTTTGTGCTTGATCGTATCCGGCGGGCACAGTCACATTGTGCGTGTTGAGGACTATACGAAATTCACCGTCATCGGTCGTACCCGTGACGATGCGGCGGGCGAATGTTTTGATAAAGCCGCGCGTGCCATGGGCATGCCGTATCCCGGCGGTGTTCATTTGGACAAGGCGGCCGGGCTCGGCAACCCAGAGGCGTTTAACCTACCTCGCCCCCACGTGGACGGCTCACCGTACGATTTCAGTTTTTCGGGACTTAAGACAGCCGTCATCAACCTGCTTCACAAAGCCGAGCAACGCGGTGAAACGGTCAATACAAACGACCTCTCCGCCTCATTCCAATATACCGTGTGTGACATCC
>JAFSGO010000034.1 GCA_017440765.1 Clostridia bacterium | reverse complement strand
GCTCCCAACTTCACCCCTCGTATTTCCGGTATCCTGTACTATGCGTTCCCGGGTCAGACCTTCCATTACAAATTATCCATTCTCAAAAGCAACAACGGCAATCCGGATGCTTGCCAGCGGTATTTCTACAGCTATAATCCGTTAGATGGCATCGGTCATTTCATTCACACCTACAAAAGCGACGGTGATCCCATCCCGTCGTTCTACGGTGAGCCGGAAGAGGTGGCTTTACCGAATACCGCTGAGGAGCTGGCAGATCTCGTTTGGAACAACTTGAATGAAGATAATAAGGTCTCGCTTTTCGTGCGCTGTGTCCCGCTTAACGGCGACAAGCCCACCGAGATCATCATCAATAAGAACAAGTGAGGAGAGGCATCATGAAAGAATTTGAACTGAAATACGGCTGTAACCCCAACCAAAAACCGTCCCGCATCTATATGCAAGACGGCAGCGAACTGCCGATCGAGATCTTGTGCGGCCGCCCCGGCTATATCAATTTCTTGGATGCCTTCAACTCCTGGCAGCTCGTCAAAGAACTCAAAGAAGCGCTGGGCCTTCCGGCGGTCACTTCCTTTAAACACGTCAGCCCGACCTCCGCGGCGGTAGGTATTCCGCTGTCGGATACGCTGAAAAAAGCGTGCTTTGTGGACGACATTGAGGGGCTCGATGATTCGCCGCTCGCGTGTGCGTATGCCAGAGCCCGCGGCACCGACCGTATGTGCTCGTTCGGTGACTGGGTCGCGCTCAGCGACGTGTGCGACGTCACTACCGCGAAAATGATCGCGCGTGAAGTGTCCGACGGTATCATCGCCCCCGGCTATGAGCCCGAAGCGTTGGAGATCCTCAAGCAAAAGCGCAAAGGCAACTATAACGTTGTCAAGATCGATCCTAACTACGTTCCTGCTGAGCAGGAAACGAAGCAAGTCTACGGTATTACCTTTGAACAGGGTCGCAACAACTTCAAAATCAACCGCGAATTGCTGGACAACATGGTTTCCGCGAATAAGGACCTGCCCGACAGCGCGGTGCGCGATCTTATCATCGCGCTGATCACGCTCAAATACACCCAATCCAACTCCGTTTGCTACGCTGTAGACGGTCAGGCGATCGGCGTCGGTGCGGGTCAGCAGTCGCGTATCCATTGCACGCGTCTTGCAGGCGGCAAAGCCGATACGTGGTTCTTGCGCCAGCACGAAAAGGTGCTGAATCTGCCTTTCAAAGCCGACCTCAAACGCCCCGACCGTGATAACGTTATCGACGGTTACATCAACAAAAACGAAGAAGACGTCTGCGCGGACGGCAACTGGCAGAAATACTTTACCGAACAGCCCGCTCCGCTCACCGATGCGGAAGCCAGAGCATATCTCGATACGATCGACGGCGTGGCACTCGGCAGCGACGCGTTTTTCCCGTTTGACGACAACATCGAGCGCGCCTATCGCAGCGGTGTCAAATACATCGCCGAGCCGGGTGGCTCCATCCGTGACGACGTGGTCATCGAGTGCTGCGATAAATACGGTATGACCTTGTCGTTCACCGGTATGCGCTTGTTCCACCATTGATCTTGCAAGGAGTTTTGGTATGAAAATCATGGTCGTTGGCGGCGGCGGACGCGAGCACGCCATCATCAAAAAACTAAAAGAAAATCCCGCGGTCAGCGAGATCTACGCCCTACCCGGTAACGGCGGCATGGCAAACGATGCCACGCTGGTCCCGATCGGCGCCAAGGATATCGACGCGATCGTGGACTTTGCCGTAAAAACGAGTATTGATTACGCGGTCGTCGCTCCCGATGATCCGTTGGTGCTCGGTGCGGTGGATGCCCTGCAGGAAAAGAACATCCCTTGCTTCGGCCCTGAGGCGAAAGCCGCCATCATTGAGGGCAGCAAGGTGTTTTCCAAAAACCTGATGAAAAAGTACGGTATTCCCACCGCGGCATACGAAGTGTTCAACGATATGGATGCCGCGCTTTCGTATTTGGATACCGCGCCCATTCCGACCGTCATCAAGGCAGACGGTTTAGCGCTCGGCAAGGGCGTTATCATCGCCATGACGCGTGAGGAAGCGAAAGACGCCGTCCGTTCCATGATGGAAGATAAAGTGTTCGGCAAGAGCGGTGACAACATCGTCATCGAGGAATTCCTCACCGGTCCGGAGGTAAGCGTTCTCTCGTTTACCGACGGTGAAACTGTCGTTCCCATGATCTCGTCCATGGATCATAAGCGAGCAGGGGATAACGATACGGGTCTTAACACCGGCGGTATGGGTACCGTTGCTCCGAACCCGTATTACACCGCCGATATTGCCGCACAGTGCATGGAAGAGATTTTCTTACCTACTATTCGCGCCATGAAAGCGGAGGGCCGCACGTTTAAGGGCTGCCTGTATTTCGGGCTAATGCTCACGGCAAACGGCCCAAAGGTCATCGAATACAACTGCCGATTCGGCGATCCCGAAACGCAGGTCGTGTTACCGCTGCTCGAAAGCGATCTGCTTACCGTCATGCAAGCGGTGACGGGCGGCACGTTGTCGGAAGTGGACGTCACGTTCAGCGAAAAGCACGCCTGCTGTGTCATCATGGCATCCAAGGGATATCCTACCGCCTATGAAAAGGGCTACGAAATCACCATTCCCGAATCAATCGCGGATCAGGTGTACGTAGCAGGTGCCAAACTGTCGGATGGCAAGTTGCTGACCGACGGCGGCCGCGTGCTCGGCGCAACCGCAGTGGCCGATTCGCTCGCCGACGCCATCAACGCTTCGTATGCGTTGGTCGGGCAGATTCAGTTCGATAACAAGTATTATCGCACCGACATCGGCGCGCGTGCGATGCTGGCACAAGTGGAGGGCTAACGATGGTATACAGAGTATTTGTAGAAAAGAAAAAAGAACTCGCGAGCGAGGCGAAAGCCCTGCTCAGTGATGCCCGCACCTTGCTCGGCATCACCACGCTTAACGACGTGCGTGTTATCAACCGCTACGATGCGGAAAACATCACCGAGGAACTGTTCGAGTACGCAAAAAAGACGGTGTTTTCCGAGCCCCAGCTCGACACTGTCAGCGACACCTTGTCGGTAGACGGCGCCACGGTGTTTGCCGTGGAATACCTGCCCGGTCAGTTTGACCAGCGCGCCGATTCTGCGGCGCAGTGTATTCAGATCATCTCCACCGGTGACCGTCCGCTTGTTCGCACCGCCAAGGTGTACGCGCTGTACGGTGATTTGAGCGAGAAAGATATCGCTGAAATCAAAAAATACGTTATTAACCCCGTGGAAGCGCGCGAAGCCACACTGGACAAGCCCGAAACGCTTCACATGGAATACGAACTCCCCACCACCGTCAAAACCCTTGATGGCTTTATTGAACTGGATAGGGAAGGACTCGACAAATTCGTTGAGGACTACGCCCTGGCGATGGACGGCGACGATATTGCTTTCTGTCAGGAGTATTTCCGCAGCGAAAAGCGCGATCCCACCATCACCGAGATCCGCATGATCGATACCTATTGGTCGGATCACTGCCGCCACACCACCTTCCTCACCACCATTGATGACGTGGTGTTTGAAGATG
>JAFSGO010000033.1 GCA_017440765.1 Clostridia bacterium | reverse complement strand
TTGAACGTGGTCGGTACGTGCGAGGGTGTCACGGTCTCCTGCCTTACCCGCCCGCAGGCGGGTTGTTTGCACGATTATCAACTTTCCCCTGCCGAACGCGCGGCGCTCGACGAGGCGGACGTGCTACTGCAAAATGGTGCCGGAATGGAGTCGTTTTTGGGACCCGCGTTAGAATCGCTTTCGGGGCTTACCGTGATCGACACCTCTGCCGGGTTAGACCTGTTGACTTGTGAAGCGCACGAGCACGGTCATGACCATCATCATAGCGTGAATGCGCATCTGTGGGTGGACCCCGCTCTTTATGCCGAGCAGGTGAAACGCGTACGCGACGGACTCTGTGCGGTCGATTCTGCACACGCGGCGGAATATACCGCCAATGCGGAAGCGTATTTGCAAAAAATCGCGGCGGTGGAACAACAGTTAAACGAAATCTCTCTCCCCCACACTCATGCGCTGCTCTTTCATGAGTCTGTGGCGTATGCGGCAAAGGCGCTTCAGCTTGAAACGGTTGGTATCGTTCCTCTCGGTGAGAACGAGGCCGCGTCCGCGGGCGATCTGGCAGAGATAGCGGATGCGCTGAAAGGAAAAGCGGTATTGCTTCTTTATGATACGCAATATACCGCGCTGTACGAATCCCTGGCGCAGTATGCCGACAAGGCGGCGATCGTGCATTGGGATACGGCCGTGCAACCGATAAACGGGGTGGCGGCGAAAGATGCGTGGCTGGTTGCCATGCGGCAAAATATCAACGCGTTAAAGGAGGCAGCGGCATGAGTTCGTGCGGATTGCACTGCTTGAAAATTTCCGATATCGGCGTGCAGGCAGACGGACACACCCTGCTGCGGGACGTCAATCTGCATGTGCATTGCGGAGAACTGACGGCTATCGTCGGCCGCAACGGCGCGGGAAAAACGACGTTGCTAAAGGCGATCTTGGGCGAGATCCCGCATACCGGCAACGTGGAGTTTTCCGGTCATAACGGTACCCCCGTGGTGGGCGGAAAACCGCGTATCGGGTACGTGCCGCAATCGCTTTCCATTGATCGCCATACTCCCGCAACGGTGTACGACATGTTGTTGGCGTTGACGACAAGCTATCCCGCGTTTTTCCCCAAACGTCGAAAAACGGTGGAAAACTTCCGCGCACATCTTGCGCGATTCCGTGCGGCGGAGCTGCTTGATCAACCGATCGGACGGTTGTCCGGCGGTGAACTGCAACGGGTGCTGCTCGCCGCGGCCACCCTGCCGACACCAGACTTGCTTATTTTGGACGAGCCGGTTTCCGGTGTGGATCACAACGGCCTTGCGGAACTGTATGAGTTGCTCGACACGTTAAAAGAGCAAGAGGATATGGTCATTCTGCTTGTGTCGCACGATCTGGACTATGTTAGCAAACACGCCGACAAGGTGGTTTTGCTTAACAAGACCGTGCAAGCGTTCGGCACCCCCGACGACGTGTTTGCTACCGAGGCGTTTCGCGCAACCTTTACGGGAGGTGATGCGTGATGATACAAGCCATCGGTGAATTGTTTACCTATGATTTCATGCGCCGCGCTGTGCTTGGCGTGCTGTTGATGATGCCGCTGTTTTCGTTGCTCGGCACGCTGGTTGTCAACAACGGCATGGCGTTTTTCTCCGATGCGCTCGGGCATTCGGCACTGACGGGAGCCGCCATTGGTTTGTTGTTCGGGCTTGCGGACCCCAGTCCCGCGATGTTGATCTTCGCTATCGTATTTGCGTTGCTGATGAACGCTATTCGTCACTCGCGATTGTCCTCGACGGATACTGTCATCAGCGTGTTTGCTTCCTGCGGGTTGGCGTTGGGATTGGTGATGCTTTCGAAAAACAGCAATTTTTCCGGTTATCAAAGCTTGTTGATCGGGGATATTTTATCCATCACCAATCAGCAATTATGGATATTGGCGGGCACCTTGCTCGCGGTCGTGATCGTTTGGGTGCTGTGCTTTAACGGTTTTTTTGCCGTGGCGCTCAGCCCGTCACTTTCGCGCAGTAAGGGGTTGCCTGCGGTGTGGTTGGACAACCTGTTTGTAGTTGTGATGGCGGCGGTGGTGATGCTGTCGGTGCGCTTGGTGGGGCTGTTGCTCATTAACGCGATGCTGATCCTCCCTGCTGCATCGGCGCGCAACGTTGCCAAGGGGTTGCGCAGTTACGTTTTACTTGCCTTGATCTTTTCTTTGTTTTCCGGCTTGCTGGGGTTGCTCGTATCGTATTTGAACGCGCTTGCGACCGGCCCGACCATCGTGCTTATCGGTGCGGCGGTGTTCTTTGGAACGTTTGTCATCGCGCGCCGCGAAAAAGCATAAAAAAAGCCCGCTCTGTTGAGCGGGCTTTTCGTTTATTCTTCTACGGGGTCTTTTTTGACGATGCGTACCAAGTCGATGCGGCGCTCGTCCATTTTGAGGATGGTCAGTTCGACGTTTTTAAACAGAACGGTCTCGTGTTCCTCCTCGGTGGGAATATGACCCAATTGATCAATCAGGAAACCGGCAAGTGTATCGTAATCGCCTTCGGGGAATTCAACGTCCAGCAGCTCACCGACTTCGTCGATCGCCATGGAGCCATCCACCTCAAAGGTGTTTTCACCGGTTTGTTTGACCTCTTCTTCCTCGTTGTCGTATTCATCCTGAATGCTGCCCACGATGGATTCCAGCAGGTCTTCCATCGACACGATACCGGCGAGGCCGCCGTATTCATCCACCGCCATGGCGAGCTGAATGTGTTTTTCGGTCATTTCCGCAAACAGATCGTCACATCGCTTGGAGCCGGGCACGAAATGCGCCTTGTGCATCAGCGAGCGCAAGGTGAGATCCTCGGGAAGCGGTTTGCCGACGTACGGGAGCAGGTCCTTGATGTGCAGAATACCGATCACGTGGTCGAGATCTTCTTCATAGATCGGCACGCGGGAGAATCCTTTTTCGATACTGATCGCCAAGGCATCCTGTACGGAATCCTCCACGTCGACGGCTTCGACGTCGGTGCGGGGGGTCATGATGTCCTCCGCGGTCATTTCGCTGAATTCAAAGATGTTGTTGATCATATCCTTCTGGGATTCCTCAATGACACCTTTTTCTTCGCCGGCATCCACCAGTTCACGGATATCCTCCTCCGTGACGTTGCGGCGGCGCGTGACCAAACGGGACATCGCTTTCCAGAAGTTAGACGGAGTGCTTGATAAATTACCGTCAGACGCAGGGTCAGACATGGCTTAAAAATTCCCCTTTCAAAAATTCGGAATACATCCACACTATACCGCATCAAAAAAGATTTGTCAAATTTTCAGCCAAAAACAGGCGGATTTTCCACAAAAGACGGTTAAAAAATATCAAAAAAACCGCGGTTTCACTTTACATGGGTGAAAATTTATGCTATGATATCCGGTGGTGTGTATTAAACATTCATCTATTATCCTAAAGGGAGGAAATATTCATGGCAAGAAAGTTCAAAACCATGGACGGCAACAACGCCGCGGCACACGTATCCTATGCGTTTACCGAGGTTGCGGGTATCTACCCGATCACCCCGTCCAGCCCGATGGCCGACTACGTTGACCAATGGGCAGCCGCCGGCCTGAAAAACATTTTCGGCACGACGGTCAAGGTGTCGGAGATGCAGTCGGAGGCCGGTGCTGCCGGTACCGTACACGGCTCGCTGAACGCGGGTGCGTTGACGACCACCTACACGGCTTCGCAGGGTCTGCTCCTGATGATTCCGAACATGTACAAGATCGCGGGCGAATTGCTGCCCTCCGTCTTCCATGTTTCGGCTCGTTGCGTTGCGTCGCATGCGCTGAACATTTTCGGCGATCATTCCGACGTGTATGCCTGCCGTCAGACCGGTTTCGCCATGCTTGCGGAAACCAACCCGCAGGAAGTCATGGACCTCGGTGCTGTGGCTCACCTGGCGACCATTAAGGGCCGTGTACCGTTCATCAACTTCTTTGACGGTTTCCGCACCTCTCACGAGATCCAGAAGATCCAGGTTTGGGATTTTGACGATCTCAAAGAGATGTGCGATATGGACGCGGTTGCCGCGTTCCGTAAACGCGCGCTTAATCCGGAGCATCCGGTCATGCGCGGCTCTCACGAAAACGGCGACATTTTCTTCCAGCATCGTGAGGCCTGCAACAAGTACTACGAGGCGATCCCCGGTATCGTTGAAGAGTACATGGGCAAGGTCAACGCGAAGCTCGGTACCGATTATCAGCTGTTCAACTATTACGGCGCACCCGATGCCGAGCGCGTGATCATCGCGATGGGTTCGGTCTGCGACGTGGCGGAAGAAGTCATCGATTACCTGACTGCTGCCGGCGAAAAAGTCGGTCTTATCAAAGTTCGTTTGTACCGTCCGTTCTCCGCTGAGCATCTGGCGAAAGCCATCCCTGCTTCGGTGAAGAAGATCGCGGTGCTCGACAGAACCAAGGAGCCCGGCGCGCTCGGCGAGCCGTTGTTCCTCGACGTTGTGGCGGCATTGACCGCACAGGGCCGTTCCGACATTAAGGTTATCGGCGGTCGTTACGGTCTCGGTTCCAAGGATACCCCGCCCTCCAGCTTGTTTGCGGTGTACAAGGAACTCGCGAAAGACGCGCCCAAGGCGCAATTCACCATGGGTATCGTCGACGACGTGACCGGTCTGTCCCTGCCTGAGGAGGTTGCTCCCAACACGGCGGCAGAAGGTACCATTGAATGCAAATTCTGGGGTCTGGGCGGCGACGGTACCGTCGGTGCTAACAAGAACTCCATCAAGATCATCGGTGACCACACCGACAAATACGTGCAGGCATACTTCCAGTATGACTCCAAGAAGACCGGCGGTATCACCATTTCGCACTTGCGCTTTGGCGATCAGCCGATCAAGAGCCCGTACTACATCAACAAGGCGGACTTCGTGGCTTGCCACAACCCGTCCTACGTTATCAAGGGCTACAAGATGGTTAACGACGTCAAACCCGGCGGTGTCTTCATGATCAACTGCCAGTGGACGCCCGAAGAGCTCTCGGAGCATCTCGATGCCGAGGCCAAGCGCTACATTGCGAAAAACAACGTGCAGCTCTACACCATCAACGCGATCGACCTCGCCATGCAGATCGGTATGGGCAAACGCACCAACACCATTCTGCAGTCTGCGTTCTTCACGCTGGCAAACGTTATGCCGCAGGAAGATGCGATCCGTTATATGAAGGAAGCGGCAACCAAGTCCTATTCCAAGAAGGGTATGGACGTTGTCGAAATGAACCACAAGGCGATCGATGCCGGCGCTACCGCGTTTGTGAAGATCGACGTGCCGGCTGACTGGGCAAATGCCGAGGATACGGCTGTTGCCGCGGTCGAGAACGGTCCTGCGAAGCTGGTCAAGATGGTCGACACCATCATGAAACCCGTCGGCAAGATGGACGGCGATTCCCTGCCGGTTTCCGCGTTTGTGGATCATGCTGACGGCACCTTCGAGCACGGTGCTTCCGCTTACGAGAAGCGTGCGGTTGCCGTTCTCGTTCCCGAGTGGGATGCCACCACTTGTGCAAAATGTAACAAGTGCGCCTTCGTTTGCCCGCACGCAACGATTCGTCCGTTCGCGTTGAACGAGGAAGAGGTTGCGGCTGCTCCGGAAGCCATGAAGAAAGCTCCGAAGCCGGTTATCAAGACCAACTACACCTACACCATGGCGGTATCGCCGATGGATTGTATGGGTTGCGGCGTCTGCGTCGGCGTTTGCCCGACCAACTCCCTGAAGATGGTATCCCGCGAGTCGCAGGATGCACAGCAGGAAGTGTTCGATTACTGTGTGGCTAAAGTTTCCGAGAAGCCGGAAATCCAGGGCAACACCGTTATCAGCAGCCAGTACAAGCAGCCCTTGCTTGAGTTCTCCGGTTCCTGCGCAGGTTGCGCCGAGACCGCGTATGCTCGCTTGATCACCCAGTTGTTCGGTGACAGAATGTATATCTCCAATGCGACCGGTTGCTCCTCCATCTGGGGCGGTCCTGCGGCTACTTCGCCGTACACCGTCAACAAGGACGGCCACGGTCCTGCATGGGCGAACTCCTTGTTCGAGGACAACGCCGAGCATGGCTTCGGTATGTACCTCGGCCAGAAAGCCATCCGCGCCAGCTTGATCGAGCAGGTTGAGGAAATGGCGAAATCCGAAAAAGCATCCGAGGAGTTCAAGGCAGCTGCTGAAGCTTACCTGAACACCGTCAACAACGGTGCTGAGAACACCAAGGCCACCAAGGCGTTGGTTGCCGAACTCGAGAAAGCGGCGGCAGAGGGTTGCCCGACTGCTCCGGCTATTCTGGAGAAGAAAGAGTATCTGTCCAAGAAGTCCGTCTGGGTATTCGGCGGTGACGGTTGGGCATACGATATCGGCTTCGGTGGTGTGGACCACGTTCTCGCTTCCGGCGAAGATATCAACATCATGGTCTTCGATACCGAGGTGTACTCCAACACCGGCGGTCAGGCATCCAAGGCCTCGCAGATCGGTCAGGTGGCACAGTTTGCCGCTGCCGGTAAAGCGATTGCCAAGAAGAGTCTTGCGGAGATCGCGATGTCCTACGGCTACGTCTACGTGGCACAGATCGCCATGGGCGCTGACATGAATCAGACCATCAAAGCGATCGCGGAAGCCGAAGCGTATCCGGGTCCGTCTCTCATCATCGGTTACGCGCCCTGTGAGATGCACAGCATCAAGGGCGGCATGGTCAACTGCCAGGCCGAGATGAAGAAGGCCGTGGATTGCGGTTACTGGAATATGTTCCGCTTCAATCCGGCTGCTGACAAGAAATTTGTCATCGACAGCAAGGAGCCGTCCACCAGCTATCGCGACTTCATCATGAACGAGGCGCGTTATTCCTCGCTGACCCGCTCCTTCCCCGAGCGTGCCGAGGCGCTGTTCACCGAAGCCGAAGCGGCTGCGATGAAACGTTACGATCACTTGCTCAAACTGCAAGCGCTCTACAACGAATAAGCATTTTTCAGAACCCCACGTCAATTACTGACGTGGGGTTCTCTTTTTACATTAAGACCGCGACGAAAAATATTGCCTTTTTTCTCAGTTCATGATAAAATTATTTGTCTGTATTTTGTGTGTACAAGGAGAATTATCATGGGAAAGAATTATTATCAGCTTGCTCTCGACATTCAGGAGCAGATCAAAACCGTCGTTTTGGGAAAAGATGCGGTTATCAATAAGATTCTTGCCGCGACCTTAGCGGGAGGACACGTTCTGCTTGACGATATTCCCGGCGTCGGAAAAACGACGTTGGCGCTTGCTTTTTCCCGCGCAACGAGCATGGATTATCGCCGGCTTCAATTTACTCCCGACGTTCTGCCTACCGACGTGACGGGTTTTACGATCTACGACAAGAAAACGGATGCGTTTCAGTATAAAGAGGGCGTTGCATTCTGCAACCTGTTTCTGGCCGACGAGATCAACAGAACGTCGTCGAAAACACAGTCGGCACTTCTTGAGTTGATGGAAGAGGGCAAGATCACCGTTGACGGGGTGGTGCATCCGTTGCCTGATCCGTACGTCGTTATCGCGACGGAGAACCCGATCGGTTCCGTTGGTACGCAAATGCTGCCCGACTCACAGCTTGACCGCTTTATGGTGTGCGTTTCTATGGGGTACCC
>JAFSGO010000032.1 GCA_017440765.1 Clostridia bacterium | reverse complement strand
TGATGTTTTCTTTTCCCAATGGATAATAGATGAGCTTGGTTTTTTGCTTGTCAAATAAAACGCCGTCAACCGAAGAAAAACTTTGATTTTGCGCATCCACGGTCACAGACGAAAGTGCAGTACAACCATAAAAAGCGTCTGTTCCGATACCGGTAACCGTTTTGGGGATGGTGATGCTTTCGAGGTTTACACAAGATCTGAAGGCGTTTTTCGCAATCTTTATCGCCTTTGTTATGACAACCGTTTTTAACGAAGCGGGTACAGCCGTATCGTTTTCAGAATACGAATCCGCACCAAAAATATATCCAAAACAGGTGTTTGTTGTTCCGTCTAAGCTATCGCCTACAAACGGCAATACGATGCTTTCAAGTGCATTGCAATACGCAAACGCACCACTGCCGATACCGGTGACGGTATCCGGCACAACGACACTTGTCAGACTTGTGCAACTGCTGAAAGCACGGGGCTGTATACTGGTAACACTATCCGGTATGGTAATACTTTCAAGACTGCTGCACCCCCAAAACGTGCTGGCGGATATGCTTGTCATACTATCGGATAATGTTACCGCTTTAAGACTTTCACAATCGTAAAAGGCATACCTGCCGATGCTTGTCACACTGTTTGTCATATAAAAACCCGTAAGCGCTTCACAGGAGGCAAAGGCATACTCGCCGATCGTTTTCAGCCCCGTTCCAACGGCTATCGTTTCAAGATCAGAACAAAGGAAAAACGCTCTGTCTCCAATCGATATAACACTATCGGGAATCGTCATTTCCTTAAGGCTTTTGCATTCGTTAAAAGCATATTCGCCGATGGATGTAACACTATCGGGAATCGTCATTTTCTTAAGGCTTTTGCATCCGCTAAAGGCATATTCGCCGATGGATGTAACACTATCGGGAATTGTTATCTCAACTAATGCCGTGCACCCACTAAACGTATAGGGCGCTATGCGCGTAACACTGTTTGGAACGTCATACGAGGTTTCACTTTTTCCTTTTCCCAAAGGATAACAGATCAATTCGGTTTTTTCACTGTTAAATAAAACGCCATCCACCGAAACAAACGCTTCATTCTCGGCATCTACCGCGATCGTTGTAAGGCTTGCGCAATTAAACGCGCGATCCCCAATACTGACAACGGTTTTGGGAAGGGATATATCCGTAATATTTGCGCAACCCGAAAACGCGCTGGTGTCAATGGTGGTCGCATCGGTAACGATAACATGTTTTAACGAAGCCGGTACAACGTCATCGTACACGTACGAAGATTTGCCGAAAATATAGGCAAAATGAGTGTTTGATGTTCCGTTTAGACTTTCACCAACAAATGGCAAGGTTATACTTTCAAGAGCGTTACAACCGCTAAACGCACTAAACCCGATACGTGTAACGCTGTTGGGAATGCGTATAGTTTCAAGACTCGTGCAGTTATAAAAAGCGTAATCACTGATACCGGTAACGCTATCCGGAATGACCATATCGGTAGCTAATACATCGTTTACATAAAGGTTTTTTGCAACGTACAACGGATTTGAAGAACTATTTTCAAACTGAATGTTACTCCAAGCAGCAACATCGGTTATGTTTACTTTTGACAGGTTTATGCAACCTGAAAATGCACCACTGCCAATATTCGTAACACTATCCGGAATCGTGATGCTTTCAAGGTTGTGACAGTTGTAAAAAGCATAGCTGCTTATGTTTTCAACGCCGTCCGGAATCGTTATGTCCGTGACCAACACATTGTTAATATAAAGGTTTTTGGCAATGTATAAGGGGTTGGCATACATATTCTCAAATTGAATATTCGCCCACGCCGCAACGTTCGTAATATTTACAGCTTCAAGACTGTCGCAATAGTAAAAGGCATCCTCACCAATACTGACAACACTTTCCGGAAGGGTGATACCGGTAATCTCATCGCAATTATAAAACGCATAAGACTTTATATGTTTCACAGGATATCCGCCCAAAGTGGATGGGACAGTAATATCTCCTTTGATGTAGGTATCTACATCGGTAATGGTGGCTTCGTTACCCGACACGTAATACGTATAGTAACCCGACGTTGCCGCGCCGACCGAAAAGGTTGCCAACAGCAGCACGCCTAACAGTAACGCAACGAATAACGTGACAACGACTATTTTCTTCATACTCCCCACTCCTTGTCACAACACTTTTACAATTTCAAAGAACTTTTTTGTTCGTGAACGCTCAACGAATGTATATGCCCAATTCGCTTGGTAATACGTTCGTCTTTAAACGCAATAAAAGAACTCTAAAATGCAGGTGCTTCGATATGTCCCTCTATAGTATTTGACGGAAGAATACAGGAAATTTCTCATTTATATTTTATCATAATACAGCTGATCCTCTATCTCCGTTTTCTTTTATCCAAAATAAACCACCGTTTTTGATAGTATCTCTTATAACACACCGCGTTTGTATAACCCTCTGGTAAAATCGGCGGGCGGTTTACCGCCGTTTCGGTACTGATCCAACACGCGGGACACCCTGGCAGGTGCTTCATCCGTAAAATGCAAATACAGAAAATCGTGTGTCGGTAGTGCAGGGAGCATATCCGCCAAATACAGCGGCACGGCATTTAAGAGTTCACTGCATTCACCCGCACAACGCACCGGAAATTCGGTGCCGCGCCGATCCGTCAGGGTACTGCTGCCGCCACACGACAAGCATCCAACCGCTGCCGATATGGGGCACGCCCGTAACAGCATGAGCGGCTGTCTGCCGTAAGCAAACAAGCCAACACACCCCTTTCCTTGAGCAAACCGCATCTGCGGAAAGGTAAGTTCAAAAGAAAGAATCGCCGCTTTGGCGCCGTCCTCCGCGATGGCGGAAAGCGACTCGCTGTTTAGGATATGTAAAAACGCACCGGCAACCGGTGCAAGCCCCGCCGCTTTGGCAAGCGGAATCGCACCGACCGTATTGCACACGGCAAATGCCGCACCGTCCGCGGCAGCACGGTCCAGTTGCCGCTTCACAATCGCTTCTCTGCCAAATAATCCACGCGGAATTTCCACGCCCCAAAATGGAACATCGGGGCGTTTGCCCAGCGGCACGATCCACGCATCCGCATCCCCGCGGATCTGTTCCAGTGATTCCACCCGCGCCACCAGTCCGTGCAAAAAAACGTTCGGTAAAAGGGCAGTCGGCAACGTTTTATCCTCAAACGGAATGGGCACGGTTTGTGAGCGAACGCTGAGCAATTCCTCCAACGCCCGCCGACGCAACGCGTTCACGGCGGATAACGGCACTGCCGCCGGCTCGGCGGTAGCAACAGCCGAAAATGGTGTCCCGCCGGTCTTTTGTAAAGCAGTAATTAAACGATCGGCATCCAAAACGCTGTCCATCTTCGGTGCAACCTGATCGGTAACCGTCACGGTATGCCCGTCACGATCTTCTGCCACCAGTGTCAGCGGATCGGCAGTCAAGGTCAAAGTGATCGGCACCGATTGCCGCTCGCGGCTATACAAATGCGCCAAACGGTTGAGCACCGCCGGCGAGGCAATATCCTCCAAACGACGCTTACCGAACAGTTCGGCATCGCGCATACCGGTAAAATATCCATCGGTAAAACCGGTGCGTGAAAACACCGCGCGCAGATCGTCCTGCGTTTGCAAATCCGGCTTTTTGCCATCCAACAGATCGCGCAACACCGCGGTTGCGGCGGCAACGTATTCGGGGCGCTTCATCCGTCCCTCGATTTTAAGTGAAGCAATCCCCAACTCTGTCAATTCGGGAATGTGCCCGTAGAGCGAGTTATCTTTTAAGCTAAGCGCCGTTTCATCCGCATCGGGACGGTGCCCCACCGCAAACGGTAAACGGCACGGCTGTGCACATAACCCACGGTTGCCGCTTCTACCGCCCAGCATAGCGGATAGTTCGCACTGACCCGAAACCGACATGCACAACGCACCGTGCACAAACACTTCCAATTCGCACCCGAGACCCGCACACGCGGCAATCTCCTGCTTGGTCATCTCACGTGCGAGCACCACGCGAGAAAAGCCCAAATCGCGCAGTTGTTCAACGCCTGACGGGGTATGGCAGGTCATTTGTGTGGAGGCGTGCAACGGCATCGTCGGCGCACAGGCATGAACACGGCGGGCAAGACCGCGGTCCTGCAAAATCAACGCATCCGCGCTGCACTCGCACGCGGCTTTTGCGATCTTCATCGCCTCCGACATTTCACGATCCAGTACCAGCGTGTTGAGCGTCACGTATACCTTCACGTCACGGGCATGACAAAAAGCCACCGCCTCTTTTAGCGAGGGGGTGGCATCAGCATTGGCTTGCAGAGAAAAATTTTGAGCATGGCGGCGCGCATTAAACGAGCCAACCCCCAGATACACCGCGTCCGCGCCGGCACGGACGGCGGCTTCCATCGCTTCCCAAGAACCGGCAGGTGCTAACAACTCCGTCATCACGAATACAACCGACGCAGCGCTTCCATTTCAGCACGCAACGCTTTGTTTTCTTCCAAATACTCGGTCACTTGCGTGCGCAGATGATCTGCGGTCGCCTCCGACTTGTGGGAACGGTCGGCATTGTTGATAGCGGTAAGCACCGCCGCCATGTTCATGGACATACGGGGATTATCCTCCATCAGCTGACGGATCTCACGGTCAACTTCTTTTCCCAATTTTTCCATATATTCCACCGACTCATCTGAAGACAACATAAACTCCGATCCGCAGATAGTCAGTTTCACACGATTGCGTGCCATGAACGATTCCTCCCCCGTATACTCTTTATAATCAGTATATCACAAAAAAGTCCAACCCGCAATGCTTTTTGAGGATATTCATTCACATTTGAGATGAATCAGATGCGCAATGCCGGGAATGGATTCGCCTTGTTGGGACGAAGTCGGCGACATCATGGCGCCGGTGGCAATAAACAACCCGTCCCGCCATTTTCCGCTTTCCATATTGCCGAGAATCAGCGAACAAAGGACAGACGCCGAACACCCGCAACCGCTTCCCCCGGCATGAACGTCTTGTCTCTCGCGATCGTAGATCAACAACCCGCAATCCAGGTACTCCTCACCGAGCCGCTCACCGTCACGCGCCATCAAAGTCTTGAATAACGCGCTCCCCTCCGCGCCGAGATCGCCCGTAGCAATAAAATCGTAATCCTCCGGATGCGTATCCGTATCCGCAAAAAACTTCGCCAACGTATCTGCAGCAGCGGGTGCCATCGCGGCACCCATGTTGTTGGTATCGGTAATGCCCAGATCCACAATGCAACCGATACACACGTCTGCAATATGCACCTTGCCGCCGCCGAGCCCCACCAGTACGGCACCCGACGCAGTAGCGGTCCACTGTGCCGTGGCGGGGCGCTGCCCGCCGTACTCCAGCGGAAAACGGAACTGACGCTCTGCCGTACAAAAATGTGACGAGGTGACCGCCGCCGCGATGTCGGCGGCACCGCTGTCCACAAACACCGACGCCATTGCTAACGTTTGTGCCATCGTCGAACAGGCACCAAACTGGTTGAGGAGCGGAATCTGGCTATCCCGCACCCCAAATGTTGAAGCAATATTCTGATTCAGCAAATCACCGGTAAACAGAACGTCAACCTGCGATGGCGAAAACCCCGCCTTGTTCAGCGCACGGCTCAGTGCCTCCTTTTGCAAACGGCTTTCCGCCTTTTCCCACGTCTTCTCGCCGAGTCGCGTATCGGTAAACACCTGATCAAACAGATCACCGAGCGGACCTTCTCCCTCTTTTTTGCCCACGACCGATGCGTATCCGAGCACCGTCGGTCTTCCCGACAAACTGATGGTGTACTTTCCTCTTCTTTCCGGCATGCTCATCCTCCCCTTTTACAGTTTGGTATGTGCAGAATTTACAAGTTTATACATATATCTAACGGTAAGAAAGCACCCGCTTTGCTCGCGATCCCTCTTGCACCAACTGCTGCTGTAAATCGCCTCGCAACGGTTTACAAACACACTGTGCTGTGTTATGATGGTTTATGGAATCATTATCGTAGCACCCATGATATGATCACGGCAAACGGAGGGACGATACATGAAAAAACTTTATGAAAAAAATGCAGTAACCTTCGCTTTAGTATGGATCGGCTTGTATGTCATCGTGATGAATATCGCCTTGCAGTTTTGCGGAGGACTGGATGACCTCGCAACCAAAACCGTTCCGCAGATGCTGGTCCCGGTCATCTGCATCACCATCCTTGCGGTTGCCTCTACGGCATGGATCGTTCGAAACGGTCTGACGAAAGAATTTGGTCTGTGCGGCTTTGGCGGCAGTGCAAGATCCTTTTTATGGTTTTTGCCTTTGATAATCATGTCAGGCATCAATTTGAAAAACGGGTTGTTCATCCCTGCCTCCCTGCCGGTCGCGTTTCTTATGGCGATCAATTTAGCCGTGGGCGGCTACGTAGAGGAAATTATTTTTCGCGGGTTTCTGTTCCGTGGCATGGCCAAAAACCATTTGGGCAGTGCCATCGTTGTTTCTGCCGTCACCTTTGGCGCAGGACATATTGTAAATCTATTCAACACCGCTGATCACATCGGTGTGTTTTTACAAATATCCTATGCCATCGTCATTGGTTTTCTGTATACCGTCATCGTCTATAAAGGCGGCAGCTTGTACCCTTGTATAGCAAGCCATATGTTCGTCAACGGCAGCAGTGTGTTTGCGCCTGGACAAGGACCCTTCAGCAACTTAGTCGCCTCTGTATTTGGGCAAGCAACTCCCCTCCTCGTGCAAGGTTGCAGCGCCGGGTTAATCATCATTATCTCCGGCAGTTACGCATGGTGGCTTTGGAAAAAAGCATAATAGTGATAACGGCCGCGCCGTGCTGTTATAAGAAAAAGCAACAAAGAGGGTACATCTATGAAATCCATCAAATACATGTATAAGATCGGCTTGGGACCGTCCAGTTCTCATACCATGGGTCCCGCTTATGCCGCCTCCCGCTTTTTGGAGCTTTACCCCGATGCCACGCATATTCACGTCACCTTGCTGGGCTCACTTGCGAAAACCGGCAAAGGGCACGGGACCGACAGAGCCATTTCGGAGATCTTTTCTAACGTCCCGCACGACATTGTGTTCGACCCCGAAACCAAAACCGATACGCACCCGAACACGGTGGAATTCGTCGCGTTCAAAGATACCGATGAACTCGGCAGAAAGCGGTTTTACAGCATCGGCGGCGGCGAGATCGAATCGGACGATGAAAAAGCCAACGCAAAAGCGCAGGTGTACAAGGAAAAGAATTTCAGCGAGATCGCCGCACTGTGTAAAGCCCAAAACATGCGTTTATCCGACTATGTGTTCGCGCACGAAGGCGCCGATTTCAAGCCGTATCTGCTTACCGTTTGGAAAACGATGCAAAACGCCATCAACGAGGGACTCAGCAAGAGCGGCATCCTCCCGGGCGGCCTTTCGGTGGAGCGAAAAGCACAATTTCTCTTTAACCAAAAACACATCGACGAAAGCCCTCAAACACGTGAAAACCGCTTGGTGTGTTCTTACGCCTTTGCGGTCAGCGAGCAAAATGCCGATTGCGGCGTGATCGTCACCGCCCCCACCTGTGGCTCCTGCGGCGTTTTGCCTGCCGTTTTAAAATACATGCAGGAAAAGAACAGGTTTTCAGACGACGATATCCTCCGCGCACTCGCCGTTGCCGGACTCATCGGCAACATCGTCAGCACCAACGCCTCTGTCAGTGGTGCCGAATGCGGCTGCCAAGCGGAGATCGGCACGGCGTGCAGCATGGCGGCCGCCGCCTTATGTGAATTATTCGAAATGGGCATTGATCAGATCGAATACGCTGCCGAAGTCGCCATGGAACATCATTTGGGGCTCACCTGTGATCCCGTGTGCGGTTTAGTACAGATTCCCTGCATAGAACGCAACGCCGTGGCGGCAATGCGCGCCATCAACGCGCTGAGTCTTGCCAACTTCTTGTTCGCCAGCCGAAAGGTGTCCTTTGACATCGTCGTGGAAACCATGTACCAAACGGGCAAGGACCTTTCGCATTTATATCGCGAGACCTCCGAGGGCGGCCTTGCACGGTTATATAATCAATAATGCAAATGCCTGACCGAATCGGTCAGGCATTTTTCTATAACATCTGTATTAACCAATAAATCAAGCCATACACCACACTCGCCATCACACCGTAGACGATAACGGGGCCCGCAATAGAAAACATTTTGGCACCCGTCCCGAGAACAAGCCCCTCTGCTGCTGTCAATATAGGACACACCATTTGAAAATATTTACATTAAAATAGCAATGTGGTATAATGAAATAGAAGGAGATGATTTTAAATGAAAAAAATCACAACGATTTTATTGGTTTTAATTTTCAGTTTGAGTCTTTGTGCTTGCTCTCAAAACGAACAAATAACAGAAGATTCATTACTGTATTTTTGTGGCGCCAAAACCACTCAAGACGTTACAAAAATAGAATTTATTCATGAAGAATATCAATACTACCACGAAGGTAAAATTGAAATTACCGAAAAAGATGATTTTGACATTTTTAAACATTATAAATATCAATCAGATTTTCCGTCTGACCGACTTCATGAACTTTATCTTTTTCCGACTAATGCATTCACTTTAACAGTGAATGAAAAAGCTTACAGTTTTTATTTGCACGATGATGGAAGCCTTACTTATATTCCCACTGGTAATGAAAGTGGTCCAAAAACATATACAGCTGATAAAAGCCATAGTATTACAAATAAACAATTTAGCGAATGGATAATAAAATACGATGTCCTTAAACAGTATTTTTAGTAAAAAAGGCTTGGCCAATCGGTCAAGCCTTTTTCGTTAGAATAAAGTTGTTATCCAATAAATAATCCCATATACCACGCTTGCAACGGTACCGTAGACAATCACCGGACCCGCGATGGTAAACATTTTCGCCGCCATGCCGAGGATGAAACCCTCTGCTGCTGTCAATATAG
>JAFSGO010000031.1 GCA_017440765.1 Clostridia bacterium | reverse complement strand
GGAATGCACCCGTGAGATCGAGGACCTGAACAGCCGAGCGGAAGCGTGCCGTACCGCGATGAGCGGGGCTGCAGAGGAAAGCGTTTCGGTTTTAGCGCAGAAGGATGCGGTGGAACAAGAACTTGCCTCGTTGGACGGCGGACGCCAGAAGTTGTCGGAGGAACGCGAGGAGCTTGCGAATCGCATCGGCGATCAGAAGCTTGCCGTGGTAGCTTACGCCAAGGAGATCGAGGGTATCGAGGAAGCCATCGCCGAACTGCAGACGCGGCAGGCGGATCAAAGCGGTGCCAGACAGACGATGGAAGAGCAGATCGCCGAACTTGTTCGCCAAAACGAGGAGCGCGAGGCGCAAGCGTTGTTGCTCACACAGCGCGCCGAGGAACTGCGTGCGCAGGCAAAAGAAGCGGTTGCGAGCGTGGGCACTTTGTCCGAGCAGCGTATGCAGGGTGAGGCGCAACAGACCGCTTTGCGTCAGCTGAGCCGTGACAAGGCAGACGAGCGCGAGCGTGTGGGCCGCGATATGACCCGTTTGGAGGAAAAATGTGCCGCGGCGCAAAAGGAAACCGAGGATATTGTCAGCCGCTTATACGAAGAATATGAATTGACGCTCAGTGAGGCGGAAGCGAGTGCGAAGCCGATTGAGGATATGGCGGAGGCCTCTCGCCGCCTGACTGAACTGAAAAACAAGATCCGAGCACTCGGCAGTGTCAACGTCGACGCGGTGGAGGAATACAAGGAAGTCAGCGAACGGTACGAGTTCCTCAGTGCGCAGGTGAACGACGTGGAAGTTTCGCGCGAGGAGCTTTTAAAACTTATCGGCGATCTGACCGTGCGTATGCGCGAGATGTTTATTGAGCGCTTTAACCAGATCAACGTGCACTTCGGAACGGTGTTTAACGATCTGTTCGGCGGCGGTAAAGCGGAATTGGTGCTGACCGATCCGCAGGATATTTTACATTCCGGCATTGAGATGCACGCGCAACCGCCCGGAAAGGTCATTTTGAACATGGACGCGCTGTCCGGCGGCGAAAAATCGCTGGTGGCAACGGCGCTGTTGTTTGCGATCTTAAAGGTCACACCGTCGCCGTTCTGTGTGTTGGACGAGGTGGAAGCGGCACTTGACGACGTCAACGTGGACCGCTATGCGCAGTATTTGCGCCGTATGTGTGACAAGACGCAGTTTATCGTGATCACGCACCGTCGCGGCACGATGGAAGAAGCCGACGTGCTGTATGGTGTGACCATGCAGGAGCAGGGTATTTCCAAGCTGCTGGAGCTGCGCGCCAGCGAGGTCGAGGCGAAGCTCGGTATTACGGGTAACGCACAGTAAAAGGAGTATGTTATGGGTTTATTCAACAAGATCGGTGAGGGACTGCGCAAAACGCGAGAATCCCTGATGGGGACCGTGAGCAGCATGCTGCACGCGTTTACCCGCATCGATGAGGAGCTGTTTGAGGAGCTTGAGGAGATCCTCATTGCGGGGGATGTGGGCGTTGCGACCGCCGCTGCGATGTGCGAGCGATTGCGCGAGCGTGTCAAGGAGCAGGGCGTGACCGATCCCGCTGTGATTCGTGATCTGCTCAAAGAGATCGTGCAGGAGATGCTGGCAGGTGATTCTCAGCTGAAGCTCGATACCAAGCCGTCAGTGGTCTTAGTGATCGGTGTCAACGGGGTGGGGAAAACCACCTCGATCGGCAAGCTTGCCGCGCAGTTCAAGGCGCAGGGCAAGCAGGTGATACTCGGTGCCGCCGACACGTTTCGTGCCGCGGCGATCGAACAGCTTGAGATCTGGGCAGAGCGTGCGGGTGTGGCGATCGTCAAACACGCGCAGAATGCCGATCCGGCGGCGGTGGTGTTCGACACCGTTTCCGCCGCCAAAGCGCGCGGGGCAGACGTTGTGATCTGCGATACTGCTGGCCGTTTGCACAACAAAAAGCATTTGATGGATGAGCTCGGCAAGATCCGCCGTGTCATTGACCGTGAGTTGCCGGAGGCGAGCTGTGAGGTGCTGCTGGTGCTGGATGCCACCACGGGTCAAAACGCGGTGAATCAGGCGAGAGAGTTTCGCGAAGCCGCCGGTATTACCGGTATCGTGCTGACAAAACTCGACGGCACGGCGCGCGGCGGTGTGGTGCTGACCATTTGTGAAGAACTCGGCATACCGGTGAAATTTATCGGTGTGGGCGAGGGGATCGACGATCTGCAACCGTTTGATGCCAAAGCGTTTACGGACGGTTTGTTTGGAGGTTAAACCATATGCGTTACATTATGGCAACACACAATAAAGACAAGATCATTGAGATGTCCCGTATTATAGAGCCGCTGGGCATTGAGGCGGTGACCGACCGCGACCTGGGGCTCGAATTGCCCGAGGTGGACGAGACCGGCACAACCTTTGCGGAAAACGCTTATTTAAAAGCGGCATCGGCATGTGAGTTCACGGGGTTGCCCGCGATTGCGGACGATTCCGGTATCGTGGTGGACGCTTTGAACGGCGCCCCCGGTGTGTATTCCGCTCGCTACGGCGGTGAGGGGCTCGACGATAAGGGGCGCAACCGCCTGTTGCTTTCGGAGCTTGACGGCGTACCGCGTGAAAAGCGCACCGCGCATTATGCGTGCGCGATCTGTTGTGTGTTCCCCGACGGGCGTGCGCCGATCACGGCAGAGGGCGAGATGCACGGCGTGATCGCCACCGACGAGCGCGGCGAGGGCGGCTTTGGCTACGACCCGTTGTTCGTGGTGGGGGACAAGACGGTTGCCGAGATGACCGCCGAAGAAAAAGATGCGATCAGCCACCGCGGCAACGCGCTGCGGGCGTTTAGAGATATATTGAAGGGTGAATTAGGATTATGACCAGTAAGCAACGCGCGTATTTGCGCTCACTCGCAAACCCGCTTGAGGCCATTGTGCACGTTGGCAAGGGCGGCGTTTCGGATACTATTTGCAAGCAGGCGGATGATGCCTTGACCGCCCGCGAACTTATCAAGGGCAAGGCGCTGGAATCTGCGCCCGAAACGGCACGCGAGGCGGCAGAGAGTATTGCCGCTGCGGTCGGTGCCGAGGTGGTGCAGGTGATCGGCCGTGTATTCGTGCTGTATCGCCGCAATGATGAAGAACCGAAGATCGTTTTGCCGAAAGCGAGGAAGCAATAAGTATGCCGAAACGAATTGCTCTGTTCGGCGGCACCTTTGATCCGATCCATGACGGACACGTGGAGTTGGCACGCGAATTTGCCCGCTTGTTGTCGTTGGATCAGGTCGTGGTGATGCCGACTTTTATACCGCCGCATAAGCTCAAAAGTGATATGGCACCCGCTGTTGATCGGCTTGCCATGTGCCGTTTGGCGTGCGCGCCGTATAAGGAACTGGCGGTATCCGATATGGAGATCAACCGCCGCGGAGCAAGCTATACCGTTCTCACGTTGGAGCAGTTGCATCGGCAGTATCCGGATGCGGAGCTTTTCTTGTTGACAGGGGCGGATATGTTTTTGACGGTGAGCACCTGGTACCGCTTTGCGGATATTGCGCGCATGGCAACGATCTGTGCCGCCCCGCGTGACGCTGCCGACGCCGATTGCTTGCGCGCACACGCCGAGAAATTGGAGGCGCTGGGAGCGCGGTGCGTGGTGGCGGAGTTTACCGTGCCCGCCTGGTCGTCGACCGCGGTGCGCGAACGGCTGAAAAACGGCGAGGTGCCGCGGGATATGATCTCTCCCGAGGTGGCGGCATACATTGAAGCACATCAGCTGTATACCGAAAACCGTCGGTATTTGAACAAGGAAGAACAGTACGTGGATATTATCCGCGGGCGGTTGACACCGCGTCGATTTGAACATTCGTTAGCGGTGGCAAAACAGGCGGAGTATTTGGCAAAAAAATACGGTGCCGATCCCGAAAAAGCGCGCACGGCAGGGCTGTTGCACGACGTTTTGAAGGATACCGACGGCGATTCACAGTTGCAAATTTTCAAAGAGTTTGGTATACTGTTAGACGCTGTGGAAGAAAAGGCACCGAAGCTGTGGCACGCCCACGCGGGAGCGGTGTTTTTACAGCGCATTTTGGGTATTGAGGACCGTGAGATCCTGAACGCCGTACGGTATCACACCACCGCCAGAGCGGGTATGTCGCTGCTCGAAACGGTGTTGTATTTAGCGGATTTTACCTCCGCTGACCGCGATTATCCCGACGTGGACGTGATGCGTGAACTGACGGAGCGCGATCTTACTGCCGCCATGCGGTACGCGGTGGCGTACACCATCGACGATCTGAAGGCGCAAGAGCGACCGGTGCATCCGGATACGCTCGCTTGTTATAAGGAACTTATGGAAAGGAATGGCGATACGAATGGCTAAAGACAGACGCAAAAAAGCAACCGGTAAGAAACGCAAAATGACACTGCGCGGCAAACGGCTTTTGGCGGTTACCGTAGCGGTCTGTTGCGTACTGCTTGTGATTTTCGGTATCGTACTGGTCAATGCCATCAAAAACGCAAATCAAAAAGACGGCTCGGAATCGGACGTCAATGCCTACGATACCACGCCGGTATCGCTTCAAAAGAAAGTGGCATACTACGTAGTGGGCTTGCTCGGTGAAGAGGAGACTTCGCCGACGGCGTCGCTGTTTTTGTTGTGCCATGATAAAAAGCAAAAGACCTTGAACGTGCTGGAAATTCCGCAGGCGACCTATCTCGGTGACAGTGAACTGTGGATCGAGAAAAAGGCAGGGAACGTGTGGGGCAACCCCGCGCCGCTGGATTGGTGCGATTTTGAAGGAAAGCGCATCTACAAAGCGCAGATCGAGGAGTGCAAAGAGCAGGGACACACCGTATCGCAAAAGGTGGGTTCGGCTTCGTACAATTTGATCTCCATCTTTAACGAGCAGTACGCGTTGCCGGTGGACGGCTATTTCATGATCCCGCAGGAAGCGTTTGTGAAATTGGTCGATCTGCTTGGCGGCCTGGACGTGAATCTGCCCGAGGCGGTAACGCTCGGTGAGATCAAATTCAGCGCCGGAGTCAAGACCTTGGATGGTGCGGGCGCGCTCGAATATATCACAATGGGCGGGGATACCGTTGAGGCGGATCTTCGGCGCATTGAGCGGCAACGCCGCGTCTTCTTTGCGCTGTTCCAGCGCTTGTGCCTACAATCGGAGGAACAGCTCACGGAGGATTCGCTGTTGCCGGTTATGAAGGGCTCTACCCCCTTCCGTACCCGTACAAGCAACGACGATATGCTTGAGATCATCAAAGCGTGGAAGAAGATTTCCCCCGAAAATATCACCGCGATGATCATTCCCGGTGCGGAGGCGAAGGCAGACGGCGTTTCGTACTACAGCGTACAGCGCCAGCCGCTTATTGAGGTGCTGAACACCTATTTTAACCCGTACGGTGAGGAGATCACCGAGGCATACGTGCAGGTCAAGGAACTTACTGCAGGCGGTGCCTCGGATACAAAATTGCAAACAATGGACCAGATTGCCGTCGAGCAGAGCGGTGTAAAGGTTGATGACGAAGAATAACGGAGTCGATACGATATATGGAATCAATGGAACTCGTGAAGGCGATCGTGCGATCGCTGGACACGCATAAAGCGCAGGACATTCGTGTGCTTGAGGTCGGTGGGGTCACCTCGCTTGCGGATTATTTCATCGTTGCCTCTGCCACCAGCACCACGGGCGTGCGTGCGCTGACCGATTACGTGGATACGGATCTCGGCCGGCTGAACGTGCCGCCGCCCCGTGTGGAAGGATACCAGACGCTGTTGTGGACGCTCTTGGATTACGGCACCGTCGTTGTGCATATCTTTTTGGACAGTACCCGTGAATTTTACGATCTGGAGCGGTTGTGGCAGGATGCCCGCCCGCTGGATCCCGCGATGTTTTTGGAGGATGAGGAGTCATGAGAAAATTTGATTTTGCCGCCATTGAGAAAAAATGGCAGACCAAATGGCAAACGGAAAATACCTTTGCCGCGTCGAACAAGACGGATAAGCCCGCGTATTTTGCGCTGGTGGAATTTCCGTATCCGTCGGGGCAGGGGTTACACGTCGGTCATCCTCGTTCCTACACCGCGCTGGACGTGGTAGCGCGCAAGCGCCGTATGCAGGGGTATAACGTCTTGTATCCCATGGGATGGGATGCGTTCGGTCTGCCGACCGAGAACTATGCCATCAAAAACCACATTCATCCCGAGATCGTGACCGAGAAGAACGTGGCGCGTTTCAAATCGCAGCTTCAGGGGCTGGGCTTGTCCTTTGACTGGACCAGAGAGATCAACACCACCGATCCCGCGTATTACAAATGGACGCAGTGGATCTTCTTACAGCTGTTCAAGCAGGGGTTGGCCTACAAAAAGGAAATGGCGGTCAACTGGTGTACCTCCTGCAAGTGCGTGCTTGCTAACGAAGAAGTCGTCGGCGGCGTATGCGAGCGTTGCGGCGGCGAGGTCGTGCGCAAGGTCAAGAGCCAATGGATGCTCAAGATCACCGCGTACGCACAGCGCTTGATCGACGATCTGGAACTCGTAAATTATCCCGATCGCGTGCGTGCACAGCAGATCAACTGGATCGGCCGTTCCACCGGTGCGCAGGTCACCTTTAAGACGACGGCGGGCGAGCCGGTCGTGGTTTACACTACTCGTCCCGATACGTTGTTCGGCGCTACATACATGGTAGTATCGCCCGAGCATCCGCTCTTGGAGACCTGGATCGAAGCGGGTAAGCTGAAGAACGTGGACGCGATCCGCGCGTATCAGGAAGCGGCGGCACGCAAGTCCGATTTTGAGCGTACCGAGGTCGCTAAGGACAAGAGCGGCGTGCGTCTGGACGGCGTGGTTGCTATTAACCCCGTCAACGGCCGTGAGATCCCGATCTTCATTTCCGACTATGTGTTGGTGTCCTACGGCACCGGTGCCATTATGGCAGTTCCCGCACACGATACGCGTGACTGGGAGTTTGCGAAGAAATTTGATCTGCCCATCATCGAGGTCGTCAAAGGCGGCGACGTCGAGAAAGAGGCGTTTACCGATTGCGCAACCGGCATCATGGTAAACTCCGGTTTCTTGGACGGGTTATCGGTTGAGGAAGCCAAAAAGGCCATCATCGAGTATCTCACCAAAGAGGGAATCGGTGAGCAAAAGGTTAATTACAAGCTGCGTGACTGGGTGTTCTCCCGTCAGCGGTATTGGGGTGAGCCGATCCCGATCGTGCATTGCCCGCATTGCGGTCAGGTTGCCGTTCCCGAGGAGCAGCTGCCGATCCGTCTGCCGATGGTGGACAGCTACGAGCCCACCGACAACGGCGAATCCCCGCTTGCCGCGATCGATTCGTGGGTGAACACCACTTGCCCGAAGTGCGGCGCTCCCGCCAAGCGCGAGACCGATACCATGCCGCAATGGGCGGGCTCCTCGTGGTATTTCCTGCGGTATTGCGATCCGCACAACGACGAGGCACTCGCTTCCAAGGAAGCGCTGGAATACTGGACACCTGTCAACTGGTACAACGGCGGTATGGAGCATACCACTTTGCACTTGTTGTACAGCCGATTCTGGCATAAGTTCTTGTACGACATCGGCGTGGTGCCTACCGCCGAGCCGTACGCGAAGCGCACCAGCCACGGTATGATCCTGGGTGAAAACGGCGAGAAAATGTCGAAATCGCGCGGTAACGTGGTCAACCCCGACGATATCGTGGCGGAATTCGGCGCGGATACCTTGCGCGTTTACGAGATGTTTATCGGCGACTTTGAAAAAGCCGCTCCGTGGTCCAGCGCGAGCATCCGCGGCGCACACCGTTTCTTAGAGAGAGTGTGGGCGTTGTCGGAATCGCTCGTGGAGGGCGACACTATCCGTCCGGAACTGGAGATCGCTATTAACCGTACCATCCGCAAGGTCGGCGAGGATATTGAGAACTTAAAATTCAACACGGCGATCGCCGCGATGATGGCATTGCTCAACGAGATGACGGATATCGGCGGTCCCAACCGTGCGGAATATGCGGTCTTGGTGCAGTTGCTGAATCCGTTTGCACCGCACATGACCGAGGAGTTGTGGGAGCAGATGGGGCATACCGAGGAGCTCGCGTATACCCCGTGGCCGACCTACGACCCGAACAAGTGCACCGCCGATACGGTGGAGATCGCGGTACAGGTGAACGGAAAGATCCGCACTCGCATCACGGTGGGGATGCAGGACGACGCACCGACCGTGCTCGCACAGGCAAAAGCCGACGAGCGGATCGCCGCTGAGCTTGAGGGCAAGCAGATCGTCAAGGAACTGTACGTGCCGCAAAAGCTCGTGAATATCGTTGTGAAGTAAAATTAAAAAAAGCACTTGACGGTGGTGACTTTCTGTTGTATACTACTAACAGTGTCACTATGGGTCACTATGAGAATTACCCCTGCTGGTGAAGCGGAGGGAGGGAATAAGAATGTCAGAAGTCAAAGTGAAAGAGAATGAATCTCTGGACAGCGCTCTGCGTAGATGGAAGAAGTCTTGCGCACGTTCCGGTGTGCTTGCTGAGGTCCGCAAAAGAGAGCATTATGAAAAGCCTTCCGTTCGTCGTAAGAAGAAGTCCGAGGCCGCTCGTAAAAGAAAGTTCAAATGATTCAAGAAACGGGCAATGAGAATTGCCCGTTTTTTCTTTAGTTTCAGAAAGGATCGTCGGTGTTATGGCGTTGTTTTACCCCACACTCTATAAAAATCGCATTACCGATATCACGTTGGACGACCTGCAGCGTTTGGGCGTACGCGGGTTGTTGCTTGACGTCGATAACACGCTGACTACTCACGGCAGTCAAGTGCTGTCTGACGAGGTGCGGAACTGGCTTGCACAGATGCAGGAAGCAGGCATCCGATTGACGGTCGTGTCAAACGCTTGGGAGTGGCGCGTGGCGCCGTTTGCCGAGAAGATCGGTTTGCGGCACATATCACTATCCTGCAAGCCGTCACCGTTCGGCTTTTGGCGCGGCGTGCGGCGGTTAGGACTGCCGAAGGCGCAGTGTGCGGCGGTCGGTGACCAGGTGTTTACCGATATTCTCGGTGCGAATATATATGGGATCACCTGTTTTCAGGTCATGCCGATGGATCCTGCCACCGATAAACCGTTCTTACGGGTCCGTCGGCGGTGGGAACGTAAGATCTATAAAAATCGAAAGGGGCGGGGAGAATGATCGCTCGGTTTGGACCTGCGGGAAACAGCGATTCGTTTTACGCCGCCGGTCATAAAGCAACGGTAGAAGCGCCCCTGTGGTTACAGTCCTTGGGGCTGACCGCGTACGAATATCAGTGCGGGCGCGGGGTGCGCGTGTCGACGGATACCGCCAAAGCCATGGGCGAGGCGGCGGCACGGTGTGACGTTCAGTTATCTCTGCACGCGCCGTATTTTATCTCGCTCGCATCGGCAGAACCCGAAAAGCGTGATAACTCCGTTCGGTATATTTTGGAAAGCGCCAGGGCGGTCACCGCGATGGGTGGGGAGCGCATCGTAGTGCATCCCGGCGGACTGGGCGGATTATCCCGTGCGGACGCGACGGCGCTTGCATCGCAGACCTTGCGCCGTGCCCAACAAGCTTTGGATGAAGAGGGGTTGTGCGCGGTGCGCATTTGCCCCGAGACCATGGGCAAGATCAACCAGCTCGGCGACCTGGATGAGGTCTTGGAATTTTGCAAAGTGGACGAGCGTTTTTTGCCCTGTATTGATTTTGGGCATCTTAATTCCCGCACACAGGGAGAACTCAATTCTCGCGAGGCGTTTGCGGCGGTGCTTGACCGTTTGCACAACGATTTAGGTGCCGAGCGTGCGGCAATGTTCCACGCACATTTTTCCAAGATCGAATACACAAAAGGCGGCGAAAAGCGCCACTTGACGTTTGAGGACACGGTGTTTGGACCGGATCCCGCACCGCTGATGCAACTGATACGCGAGAGGGGATTGACGCCTACCTTTATTTGCGAGTCGGACGGTACGCAGGCGGAGGACGCCCGCACACTGATGCGTTTATATGGAGAAGTATGACATGAACGAACGGCTTGAACGGCTGAGCCGCTTACTGCCTGCCGACGATACGGCGGTGCTGATCGCGGCGAAGCATCACATTCAGTATCTGACCGGCTTTCCGTCGGGGGACAGTTACCTGCTGATCACGCGGGAGAAGGGCTATTTTCTGACGGATTTTCGGTATATTGAAACGGCGCGGCAAACGGTGAAGGGTGCCGAGTGCCGTATGATCACGCGGCTTTCGGAGGCGCTTTGCGAGATCGCGGCGCATCACGGGCTGCGGCAGATCTTGTTAGAAGCCGCCGAAACGTCGGTTTCGTTTTCGGAACGGTTGCGCGGGCAGCTTGACGGAGTTGCCGTGGACGCGTCCGCGGAGCCGGATGCGTGGCTTTCGGAAATGCGCGCGGTCAAAAGCGAGGACGAGGTCGGCAAGATCTTGCAGGCGCAGGCGCTTGCCGAGGAGGGCTTTGACCATATCGTGCCGTATATCCGCGAGGGTATGACCGAGCGGGAGGTTGCTCTGGAACTGGAGTTTTATATCCGCAAGCGCGGTGCCGAGCGAGTCGCCTTTGATTTTATTGTGGTGTCGGGTGCTAATTCCTCGTTGCCGCACGGGATCCCGACGAATAAGCCGATCGAACGCGGTGATTTTATCACGATGGATTTCGGCGCGGTGGTGGACGGTTATCATTCCGATATGACGCGCACGGTCGCGGTGGGTGCTGTCAGCGAAGAGCAACGGCGCGTTTACGACACGGTGCTGAAAGCGCAGACGGAAGCGCTGAAAGTTCTTAAAGCGGGACTCCTTTGTGCCGAGGGCGATGCGGCGGCGCGCCGCGTGATCGAAGCCGCCGGCTACGGCGACTGTTTCGGGCATGCGACCGGTCACGGCGTAGGCGTGCAGATCCACGAGGAGCCGCGCTTGTCGGCTGCGGCGGGAGAGCAGCGGTTACAGGTCGGTAATATCGTGACGGTGGAGCCCGGTATTTATCTGGAGGGACGATTCGGTGTCCGTATCGAGGATATGGTGCTGATCGAGCAAAACGGCTGCCGTAACCTGACGAAAAGTCCCAAAGAACTCCTGCTCATAAAATAGAGAAAAACGGAATAGACATGTACTACCAGTATTGTGTAGAGGATGTGGGCGTATGTTTGTCTTTTCCGTGAAAACCAGTTATCGGCAGGTCTTGTCCGCCTTGGGTTGCGTTGCGGTCGTAGCGGTGGCTGCGGTGACGGCGGCGCTACTGCCCGAGCAGGCGGTCGTCGTTTCCACGACGCGCGTGACGAGCAGCGAGGAGCGGGTAGCGTATCTGTGCTCGCTTGGGGTCGAGATCACAGCGGATAGCGAAGAAGTGCGAGAGGTGCGTATTCCCGACGAGCCGGACGAGGTGCTTTTACAGTATGACGCGCTGCAGGAAACGGCGGGGCGGTCGCTGACGGCGTATAGCGGTAAGCGCGTGCGGTTGTACAGCTATCAAACGGCGGACGGCGGCGAAGCGCATCTGTACGTTTACCGTGATCGCATCGTCGCCGGTGACGTGGAACGCGGGGGGACTATGCATCCCATTGGGTAGAAAGGAAGTGTGGCGGTGCAGCGTTTGGATAAGCTGATCGCTTCGCAAGGAACGCGCAGCCGCAGCGAAACGGTGCGGTTGATCCGATCGGGTCAGGTGACGGTGAACGGCGCGGTTTGCCGCGATCCGTCGGCGAAATACGATGCCGACACCTGCGTGGTGACGGTGGCGGGGCAACCGCTTTGTTATCAGAAATACGTGTATATCATGATGAATAAGCCGGCAGGGATCCTTTGCGTGTCGCGCGATCCGAAGGTGCCGACGGTTGTGGACCTGCTGCCTGAGGAGATGAAGCGCAAAAATCTGTTTCCCGCCGGGCGCTTGGATAAGGATACGGTGGGGTTGGTGCTGCTTACCGACGACGGCGATCTTGCTCATCGGTTATTAGCGCCGAAACGGGAAATCGTAAAACGGTATCAGGTGCGGCTGGATGCACCGCTCTCGGACGAGCATTGCCGTGCGTTTGCCGAGGGCATCCTCCTGGCGGACGGTACGCGGTGCCGCCCGGCGGAGCTTCTCATTTTAGAGAACGGAGAGCAGCCGCTTGCGGAGGTGCGCATCACGGAAGGACGGTACCACCAGATCAAGCGCATGTTCGGCGTTTTAGATCGCGGGGTCGTGTGGCTTAAGCGCCTTTCCATCGGAAAACTCGTGTTGGATCCGTCCCTTTCGGAAGGGGAAAGCCGTTTCTTGACCGATAAGGAACGCGGATCGCTTGAATAGATTTGTTCAACACTGATAAAAAAGTGAAAAAAGTTTGTGTATATTAGGAATGGCAAATTGACGAAGTTTCTGT
>JAFSGO010000030.1 GCA_017440765.1 Clostridia bacterium | reverse complement strand
TTTATGCCGCAAAAAGCAGAGAATATCGGCAACACCGATCTCGTGGTCTACACCGCCGCCGTGTCGGCAGATAATCCCGAATTGGTGGCTGCAACCGAGCGTGGTATTCCGCTGATGGAACGCGCCAAGCTGCTCGGGGCATTATCCCGTTGCTTCCCCCGCACCGTTGCGGTTGCGGGCACACACGGCAAGACCACCACCTCCTCCATGGTCTCGCAAATTCTTTTGCAGGCAGAACGCGATCCTTCAGTGTTCATCGGCGGCAGATTGCCGCTGATAGACGCCAACGGTCATGCAGGCAAATCCGACGTGTTTGTGTGCGAAGCGTGCGAATTCAAGGATCATTATTTGGAAATGAATCCCGCCGTTTCCATCATTCTCAACGTCGACGCCGATCACCTCGATTATTTCGGTTCACTGGACAACGTCATCACGTCGTTCCGCCAATTCTCAACGCAAACCACCGGCACGTTGATCGTCAACGCCGAAGATGCCAACACCCTCAAAGCAGTGGAAGGCCTCACCCATGCCGACGTTGTGCGGTACGGCTACTCTCCCGACTGCGACTGGTATGCACAAAACGTGTCGGTACGTGACGGCGCTTACGGTTGCTACGACTTATATCACAACGGCGAAAAAGTCGCTACCATCACGCTGGGTGTTCCCGGTGAGCACAACGTGTTAAATTCGGTTGCTGCCGCTGCTGCCGCGCATCTGTGCGGCGCCACGGCAGACGAGATCGCCGCAGGGCTTGCCGCATTCCACGGCGCCGGCAGGCGCTTTGAGTTTTTGGGAACGGTAAAGGATATTACCATCGCGGATGATTACGCGCACCACCCCACCGAGATCGTTGCCACCCTAAACGCCGCCAAGGCAATGCCGTATGCGCGCGTGTGGGCGATCTTTCAACCCTTCACCTTCTCGCGCACTGCGCGCCATCTTAACGAATTCGCCGAAGCGCTTTCCATCGCCGATGAAGTCGTTGTCAGTGATATCATGGGCTCACGTGAAACCAATGAATGGAACGTATCGTCAAAGCAGATCACCGATCAGATCGACGGTGCGCACTACCTCGCCACGTTTGATGAGATCAGCCGTTTTGTCGCCAAAAACGCGAAACCACACGATTTGATTCTCACGATGGGCGGCGGCGACGTGTATAAATGCGCCCGCATGATAAAAGCTTTACTGGAGAAATAAGGAACATGACAAACAACCCCCTGTTGCGTGACAACAGGGGGTTGTTTTTTATCAGAATATGACTCCGGAATAGTTGTATATATGTCCGCCGTTGATGTACAAGTCCTTTAAGGTGCGCTGCAACCGCGTATCCTCCGGAAGATCTTTATACGAGTCGAAACGGCCGAGAAACACGTTTCCAAAAACTTGCATACCGTCGCATATTTCAGGAATGCGCACGTACCGTTTTTGAAATTGCGTGATCTTGGCTTGATCGCCCAACAACTTGCCAAGAGTAGGATCAAGCAACCAAGAGCAACAATACACCCGCTCGCCCGAAAATTCCGGAAAACGTTCTTTCACCAATTGGCGGGCTGCGGCTATTGCTTTATCGGTTGCGTCAGCAGAAATATCGGCACCACTGGGGATGTGCATACTCAAGCATTCATCGCCCGGTCGCAAAACACACTCCCATTCCGTTTTGGGATAGGAGCGCTCGGTTGCCTCCACAACACCGTCGATTACCGCGTAACCGTTATACTGCGCGTCATCTTCTGAGAAACGGCAGGTAAACGCGCCTTTTTCATCATCATACCCTGCCGAGCCGATCATCTGCACGCCACTATGGTGACAGAGACCGTTACACATCAGCGGCACGATTTGTCCCGTCGCTTTCTCCCGCAAATACACGGCACGGTTGGGAAGGGTTTTCAATTCAAATTGAAGGCCCCCTGCATTAAATATTTGCGCTTTGATAAAATACGTGTCCCACGCGTAAAGCGTTGTGTCAATCCCCGGCATTCCCGTGCGGTATTTCACCGCCGACAATGATGCCCGATAAACAGAAACCAAACCGGGAATCTCGTCTTCGGAAAACCCGCGTCTGCGGTACTCAGCAATCGAATCCGGAATTTGTGCTACCAAAATATAAAACGGAAGCATGGAGGTGAGCAAGGTCCCATCGGCAGTGGGAGCCGGAACCGATTTTGCTTCGAAAAAGTCACCGGCCCTGGCAAAAGCAACCGCCGTTCGTACCCACGCACTGTGCACAGCACTCTCATTACATCGAACGGCGCATTCTTTAACCACGTCATAGTAGTCGCCGAACAAACGATAGTCACGTTGCAACTTATCAATCAGTGAGAGATCACACGCGACACTTTTATCTTCTGCGCAGTAAAATTTCGCCATTTTTTCGGGATAGGTGTTAACACCTACAGTTTTTGCTACTTCCTCAAACGTCATATTGATCTCCCTTACGGTGTTACCGTCAGTTCCAAGGAAGAAACTGACATCGCATCGGCAGAGGACGTGCATACCATGGTAACGCTGTCACCCACTTTGGCAAACGGCAAACGGCTGTTGATACCCACCCCTGCTACGTAAACGGCGGTATCATTTTGCAGCAAAATATAGTAACGGGTTTCACCGTCCACCACAGCTGAACGAATATCCGCGATCACACCGGTAACGGTCTGCTCTTTCACGGCAGATCCGCCCTCGTCACCTAAACCGACTTCATCGTTGCTCTGCAGTTCCTCAAAAAAGGCGTTCAACGCCTCTTTAACGGAGGTGCCGGTACCGACGATCTGGTATTGCCGCACGTCGACAAAGGCATACATTTTCACGAGACCCGCACTATCTTTCAGTGACATAAAATAGGTTGGACGGTCGTTTACGTTCAACAACAGCGGGAAAGTCGCCGTATAGTTTTTCTCCTGCACTTTGCCTTGTGCAGATTCCATAGCAGAATATTCTTCTGCACCCGGACACTCATAAAATACGGTTTCTTTGGTACGCAAATTCACCAAAACGAAACCGACGTTGGATTCGTCACTGGAAACGCTGGTCATACCGGTATACAGATACACGTCGTCATTGAGTGCCAGGTAATTATAGCCGTCGGTCGGCTGTAACACGTCTTTTTGTCCGAACAACGAGTTCCAATAGCCGTTAACGTATTCGCCGTTGTAGGTCAGTTGTTCCAAAATGATCTCAGAATCGTACGCTTGGTCGATCCATTGCGGCACGTTGCCGATCTCATAATAGGTACATTCACCATTGATCGCGTTGCACAACACAACGCCGTCAATATCACGACCGCTCCAGAAGCCGATACGATAGGTCACCGTAGACGCAACCCAGTACGGTGTGCCGTTCTCATCAATTTCAAAAGAAATGTTATCAAAGATCTTGGTCGGATAGTGAAAGCGCAAATGGCGGTTTAAGTCGCGCAAAAGATACTCGCTTTCACTGTATTTGATACCGTCGGATAAGCGTACCAAATCCGTTTCCTGCGTTTCCATGTTGACTGTGATATAGGCAGGAATACCCTTTTCTTGATTGTTTAACCACTTAAAGAAATCGCCGTAGATCAGCGGGGTAACGCGTGTCGGTGTACCTTTATAGTTTATCTGTGTATTATACCAAGAATCCACCTCGAATTGCGATACCAGATCACTCATTTCACCGAGTTTCCGCAACGAGAGCCGTTCCGCCGTGTCGCGGTCCACAACCGGTACCGAGTCCATATTCAGTTTTCCGTTTTCGCTGGTGACAACGTCGGCAATTTCCGCTTTGAAATCACCGGTCTGATAAGTTAACAATTGCCCGTACGCTTTAGCGGAAAACAATGCCCAGCCGGTAGCACTGCCGATCAAACCGAACACAACAATCGCAATCAGAGTTGTCGCCGCGACGACGATCGGCGCACTCAAGTCTTTGATGCGCACGCGACCCGTTTTGACAACTGTTCCGTGTTTAGAACCACGAGGCATTATCAATTCGATCAGCTTGTGTGTGAAATTAATAGCGGTACAAATAACGATGCAAAACGCCAAAAACGTCCACATTTCCGTACTGCGCCAGTTGATCGGCGGTAACATTAACCAATACAAAACGCCGATAATAATAATCGAAATAACCCATTTGATAATCGTTGATAACCGTATTTTCATGAAAAGCACCTCTTTCACGCTTGACTTACTTGTAGTTTATCATACTTACCACTAAAAATCCACTCTAAAAAGCAAAAAGCACCAACCTTTCGATTAAGTGCTCTTTTGCTGTTGACGCCTCCCCTATCTGAAGCAAAATCACCGTTGTAGGGGCGGATACCATCCGCCCGCGTATCGGAACGGTTGAAAACGTCCCCTACAACCAACCTCGTAGGGCGGGGGCTTGCTCCCGCCGCATACAATCCGTCGCGCCGCGCGCGACACCATCATTTTTCATGAAACTTGTCAAGATTAATGGACAGATAAAAGAGTGAAAAAATGGTTTGGGATGGAATAACCAATACCTGAGTGCAGTCTTTCTGAATTGTAATAAAGTTCAATGTAGTCAATGATTGTACGCGAAGCTTCTTCGAATGTG
>JAFSGO010000029.1 GCA_017440765.1 Clostridia bacterium | reverse complement strand
TCCGCTCGATGTTCATCTTGACGAAAAGTTTGAGTTGATAGAGGCCGAATTTGGGTTGAAAGGATTTGCGGTGATCGTTAAGCTGTTCCAACGAATTTACGGACAGCAAGGTTATTACTGTGAATGGACAAACGAGGTTGCGCTGATGTTCAGCAAGAGTTGTATGCTGGGTCTTGGTGCTGTTTCGGAAATAGTGGGGGCCGCTATCAAAAGAGGTATTTTTGATTCGACACTTTATGAAAAGTATGGGATCCTGACGAGTGTCGGGATCCAAAAACGGTACTTGGAGGCTTGTACCCGCCGTAAAGAAGTGACGATCAAAAAAGCGTACCTCTTGCTTTGCAATACTCAAAATTTCAAAAATGTGAACATTTCGAGCGAAAATGTATACATTTCTTCGGAAAATGCTGACATTTCCAAACAAAGTAAAAGAGAGAAAAGTAAAGTAAAAGAGAGTAAAGTAATTGAGGGCGCTTCCGCGCCACGCACCCGCTTTACACCACCTTCGGTGGATGAGGTGAAAGCGTATTGTGAGGAGCGGAACAACGCCATTGATCCGCAGCGGTTTGTTGATTATTACACTGCCAACGGATGGGTCCAGGGTAAAGGCAAACCGATTAAGGACTGGAAGGCGTGTGTTCGTACCTGGGAGCAACGTAACAAATCGTCCAAATCAGAAGAAGCAGAGCCGGCTAACAGCGAGTACGAACAAATGGTGCAGTCCTATGTGCCGTCCTATAAAAAGAAAAAGAGGTGAGCGGGCGTGGATCTCAGACAAGCAAAGGCGATCGAGGCGGCGAATAAGCGCCGGATCCTCGACGTTTGCCCCGGCGTTCCCGAGCGGAGCGGGATCTATTTTCTTTTGCGCGAGGAAGATGGATTCCGCTACGCGTATATCGGGCAGGCGAAGCATCTGCTCACACGCATTGCTCAACATTTGAGCGGGTATCAGCATATCGACTTGTCGATAAAAAAGCATAAGCTGTACAGCGAGGACAACCCCACCGGCTATCGCGTTCACTTTTTGGAGTTTCCGGAGAGCGAGCTGGATGCCATGGAATGTAAGTACATACGGATGTACGCGAACAAAGGGTATCAGCTGCGTAATAAAACAGCGGGCGGTCAAGGTCAAGGGAAAGTCGGTATTGCTGACAACAAACCGCCAAAGACGTACCGCGACGGTCTGAAGCAAGGGTATCTTAATGCGCAGCGGTATGTAGCGAATCTGTTTGCAAAGCATCTGAACTATCAGCAGAAAAGCGAAAGACCAAACAAAAATCAAGAGAAAGCCGCGGCGAAGTTCCGCGCGTTTTTGGAGGTAAATAATGAAACAACGTGTATTGATAACGAATCCGGAGGATCGGCAGCAGGTTGCGGCGATCCTGGTTAAGAACGGATATACCGTGCGGTTGGCAAAAGATAAGGTGAGTGCCAAAAAGACGGTGACATACGTGGAACTATGGCGCAGCACGGATGACTATAGCTGCGTCGGGTGCCGGCATTACCATAATGGCGACGGTGACGATACGGTTTGCCCCGGGTGTTGTCGTAATTACGAGGAGGATTGTTATGAGTCGTAAAATCCACGTTCTGATTAAGGATCCCGGCAAGAAGCCGCGGAGTGTCAATATTTCCAATACGCTTGCGAATTTGCAAAAGACGGTTGGTGGATTTATCGAAACGGTTACGATCACGCAGTCCTGCGTGATCATTTGCAATGAGGAAGGTCGATACAAAGGGTTGCCGTGGAACTGCAAGATCTGCGGTGTCAATTTCGTCGGCACGATCATACTGTGCGGTGTTGCCGGTGATGAGTTTGTGGATCTTCCGCTTTCGTATCATGATATCAAACGTCTGATGCCGAATTTGTGGGAGGAACGGAAATGAGCGAAGAAAAGTGCTGCGAAACCTGCTTGTATTACGATACCAATCGAGACGATATGCCGTGTTATTCCTGCGTGGATTGTGAGAACTACGAGGAGGGTGAAGCGGAATGAGTAAACACGTGTCATATATATGCGACATTTGTGGAGCTGAAATACTTGGCCAAACGGCACAGATGGCTTGCGTAGAGTCGGCTCGGATTAAGCTGTGGGCACCGGGTGAATACAGAGCCGGACCGGGACAGCGTATGGATCTGTGCCTCAGCTGCTATGAGCGATTTGTTAATTTTTTGGAAAATGACAGAGAGGTGTGACTGACGATGGCTGAATATATCGAGCGGGCGGCTGCAGCTGAGTTTTTTGAGAAAAGCAAGCAGGTAATGTGGCACAAAGACGATGTGGCCGCCACTGTTTCGAGCGATAAAATTCCCGCCGCCGATGTGGTAGAGGTCGTGCGGTGTAAGGATTGTTTGCACTATGACAGAGGGCAATGCTACCACCCAAGACTTGATGAACACACACAATCAACTTACCAAGCGGAAACCGATTTTTGCAGTTACGGTGAAGCAAAGATGGACGGAACGGGTGAGGGCAATGCGGCTGATTGATGATGTTGATTATAACAAGATAAGAGACCTGTTTGATGAAAAGTATAAAGAAACGAGAAAACTTATCCGTAAAGGCGAAACACACCTTGATAACTTGGCGGAGGGGTTTACAGAGGCAGACGGAGTGCTTTGGAAATATCTTCACTTTGACGCTGTTGAGGTAGTGCGTTGTAAGGATTGCTTGTATAACGAAAACGGTAATTGTATGAAAAGCGAGTTTTATACATTTGATTACAGACCCGATTATTATTGTGCTGACGGTGAACGAAAGGACGGTGCGGAGTGATGAAAAACTATGAACTTATGACATTGTTAAGCGAAACCAAAGCAAATGAAAATATCAAGGTTAGTGTTTGTCTTACGATTGAAGAACTTATGCAAGGCGGAGAGATTGATAAAGGACTATACCACTTAACGCTTGATATTTGCGATTTCGACGATGGCGTTATAAGCACGGAAGTTTAGAAAGGAGTAAAATTTATGTACGAAAAAGAAATGGCGAACGTGCCAATGTGTGAAACCGAAAGCAATGCAGAGTTTGTTTTCCCTGCTTTTCAAGAAAAAAAGAGAGCATTAGCAGAAGAGTGCATGACAATGTCTGAAAAAATATTAAACATTCTTGTTGGTAGTGTTCCGCAAGAAATGAAACAAGACGCACATGTGAAATGTTTTATGGATGATTTGGCAAGCGAAAGAAATACCTTAAATAAACTGTACGACAATCTTTGTGTTGTTTTACGATTTTTGGGAGCGTGACAACAAATGATTATGTCTGTATTTACGGAAGAATCGACAACCTTGTAAAAGAAATGGTGGGTGATACCGAATGAAAAAGTGGCATTTTTATTTATTATCCTTTACGTGGGGATTGCCGCTGACCTTAATCGGCTGCTTTGTGGCACTGGTGCTTGTGATTGCCGGATATAAACCTAAGCGGTTTGGCTGGTGCTGGTATTTTGAGATCGGCCAATATTGGGGCGGGTTGGAACTCGGTGTGTTCTTCTTAAAATGCAAGTATTGCACCACCACGCTAATGTATCATGAACACGGACACGCATTCCAAAACACTTTGTTTGGCGTGTTTATGCCGTTCGTTGTGTGTATTCCTTCCGCTGTGTGGTATTGGTACAGAGAATACCTACATAGGGTGAGGGGCGTTGACTATGGCGATATGCCCGATTATGAAAGCGTTTGGTTCGAGGGACAAGCCACACGGTGGGGAAAGCGTTTATGGAACGGAATAAATAACGGGAGGATGGAGGCATGGAAAACGTGAGACTGATCGACGCGAATGCGCTGGCCGAGCGGGTAAAACGGTATATATCAGTCGCCGGCAAAGACGCGATTGTGAAATTTATCGAGGATGAGCCGACCGCCTCAGGGTGGATCTCGGTGGAGGACAAGCTGCCGGAACTGATACCATGTAACGCAGGCACGGCATATTCCGAAGCAGTAATTGTGTGGACGGATAACAGAAAGGCTATGGTTGCAGTTTGGGACGGAATCGATTTCCTGTGTGCTGCACGTTACTGGGAAGCCGAGGGCGAAAAAATAACCCATTGGATGCCGATGCCGCAACCGCCGATGCGCGACGGCGATAATTACAAGGTGATCGGACCGATGGAGCCGACAGAAGGAACGGGTGATGCCGATGAAGTGCGTACTTGAACACTGTGAGTTTGCCAACGGCGGGCATTGTGCGTTGGTTTGCCCGAAACGTCTTGAGCTTCGTCAGAATAGACAATCGGACGCGGAGAAGATCGAAGCGTGTGTTGAGATGCTAAAGCGCGTACATAGTCGTTTGTGGGAAAAAAGGAAAATGTCTGTTGGCCGCCGAGATCTTCCGGTCGGTGTTTATTTTTACCCGGCAAGCCAGGTGTACGGTACCAGCATCTGTTGTAACGGAAAGACGGTTTCTCTTGGGTCGAGTAAAGATCTTGATAAAGTAGTTGCACTGCGGAAGAACGCCGAAAAAGCAAAGGCAGAGGGAACGCTTGATGAGTTCTTGAGAAAACTGAAAGCCGATCGCAAAAAGGAAAAGAAATCCGAAACAAAGGTGAAGAGGAGGAGAACGGTGTCATGATGAAAGGTCACGACGAACACGCGTACTGGATGAAGGAAACGATGCGCCTTATGCCCGTCATGTACGAGAAAGGGCGCGAGCTGTTTGATTATGAAACGGAATTGAGAGATCTCGGATTAGATGAAAGAGCAGAACGTGTGCGCGAGGTCAAGTGTGCCATTTATCATATGACAATGCATTGCCGGCTCCGGAACGGTGATCTGATCGAACGGACGTCGCTCAAACGCGTATCGTTGCGGCTGGTGTTCCTACGGTACGTGCGCGGTTATTCGTGGAAGAAGCTGTTTAACACGCAGGGCGTTTCGACGGAGCACTGTAAGCGAATGCACCGTGATGCCATTGCCAAGATCGCTGCGATGAACCGTGACACGGATTATCGGGAGATCTACGAGAGGGAAAAGGCGCAATACGATGCGTTGCTCGATCAGATCGGAGAGAAATAAAAAGAGCCCGCCCAACTATCCGGTATTTCCGGACGGTTGAGCGGGTTTTGCTTATATTTAGGTTTAACCGAATGTCAATAGTTTTTTCAAAATTTCTCAAAAATTTTTTAAGCCGTCCGTTTTGGGCGGCTTTTTTTCTTTTAGTGTATAACACTGCCGTAACACTTGACAATTCACTTTTGCTTTGTTCTATAATGCGTGCGTAATTATGAAAGGCGGGTGCAGCATTTGGAAAAGCGTTTTACCGACGTCGACGAGGTGCTCATTGCAATCGAAAAAGCCCGTAAACACGCGGAGGAACGCGGGAAACCGCTCAACCTTTCACGCATTGCCCTTTATTTAGGGATGACGACGCAGGACCTTTATAACGTCGTTGAGGGCTATGAAAAAAGTGACGATGAGGGCGCACAGGCGGTCGTGAGAGTTTTAAAAATGGCGAAGCAGGAGAGCAGGGCAGACCTTGAGGACTGTCTGGCTGACAAAGGAAACACGACGGGCTACATATTCCTTGGCAAAGTCAATCACGGCATGGTGGAAACCACACGTGCAGAGGTCAAATTTAAGGGTGTGCAGTTCGTTGGTGAGGACGAAATCCCCGATTGACAAACCAACTATACCAAATACTTATTTTGTATAGTTCGCCTTTGTTGGTGTTGCACAATATAAAGCGTGGTCGTTCAGCGCGTGGTTGTGCAATGTAGACAAGTGACGAATGTTTATGCAATAATCCGTGCATAAATGATGGGTTTATGCATTTTGATTTGCAGGTGCGTGCGGTTCGATATTCATTTATGCAGTGGTATATGCGTGGCTCATCATGGGAGCGCGAGTGAGCAGGGGATGAAGCCGGTGCTCAAAGTGTGGGGGTGTCCCTCACGATTTTTCGAGGGTGGGGGCACGGCGCAACAGGTGATGCGACCACCCCCGACCCCCGGGGGGAGTATATATAGACACCCCTCACAATATTTTTTCTGACAAAAAGGGCGGACGACACAGGCGCGATTTGCGTTACGTTTGGCGGCGTTTTTGGCAGAAGAGAGAAAGAGAAGGAACAAAGTCGGAAAAAAGTGGTCTCAGCCCTTGCGGTTACTGGGCGGAGTGGCATTTTAGGTTTACGCCACCAGTGGCGTGGTTTTGGTCAATTTCACGCCACCCATGGCGTACTTTTGGAGGCGCTTTGCTATGGATTTCACGAATCATTCCTCGGCTATGCGCCTGGTGGAAGACGAAACGGGCGATGTTCTTGACGTTGTTATCAATGCCGGTGACAAGGTTCGCGTTATTCGCAAGGAGCAGGCGGAAGCGAAACGGAAGATGGAAGAAAACACGGTGCCGGTCAACAGCGGCCGTCATTTTGTAAAGCAGTTCCCGGATCAGTCGGCAAGGTTGTGTGAGCGACTCTCGCCGAATGCTGTGTGGCTGCTCAATGCGCTGATGCCGTATGTAGGAATCAACAGCGGGATCTTGCGCGTTCGGAATGGCCAGTTCCTCAAACGTGTCGATATTTTGAAAAAGTGTGCGCGATCGATGTCAGAGAGGACGGCCGAGCGGGCAATCACCGAGCTGTGTCAACGTGGCGTGCTTGCCAAATGCACGGTTGAGAATAAGCGGGCGTTTATTATGAACCCGTACGTGATGCAGAACGGCTCCCGCGCAAACGCGACATTGTTGGCGTTATTCAAAGATACGGAGTGGGCGAATGGCTGAACAAATCGTAATTGATATTGCCAAAACGGTCGGCAAAGGTTACGGTCGGTTTTGGAAATCAAAAGCACGGTACCGTGTTCTCAAAGGCGGTAAGGGCTCGAAGAAGTCCAAGACAACGGCACTGAATATGATTCACAGGTTGATGAAGTATCCCGGTGCGAACCTGCTTGTTATTCGTCAAGTCATGGACACACACCGCAACTCGACGTACGCGGATCTACGCTGGGCGATCCATCAGCTGCAGGTTGACAATTACTGGAAGTGTATCACCAGCCCGATGGAAATGACATATAAGCCGACAGGTCAGAAGATCATATTCCGCGGCTTCGATGATGTATATAAACTCGCATCTATTACGGTCGACACCGGGTATTTGTGTTGGGTGTGGGTCGAAGAGGCGTTTGAACTGGCAAGCGAAGAAGATTTTGACAAGTTGGATCTGTCGGTCCCGCGCGGCGAGGTTCCGGCGCCGTTGTTCAAGCAAACGACGTTAACCTTCAACCCATGGAGCGAAAAGCATTGGTTGAAGAAACGCTTTTTCGATGTTGAGCGGCCGGAGATTGATTCCTATACGACGAACTATCTTTGCAACGAATTTCTCGACGCTGAAGATTTCGAGCGATATGAGCGTATGAAGGTGGATAATCCTCGTTTGTATGCGGTTGCCGGCTTGGGTGACTGGGGCGTTGCGGACGGCTTGGTGTTCGATAACTGGGAGGTCAAGACCTTTGACGTTCACAAACTCCCGGAATCGTGGAAATATCGTCACGTGTTTGGGCTGGATTACGGATACTCCAACGATCCGACCGCATTTATCGCGGCGGCGGTGAATCCTGCCGACAAGCTGCTTTACATATATGATGAGCACTACGAAACACGGATGCTCAACAATCAGATCGCCGGTATGATCCTCAGCAAGGGGTACGGCAAGGAACGAATCCGCGCGGATTGCGCCGAGCCGAAGTCCAACGATGAGCTGCGGATGCACGGTATTTACCGTATCACGCCGGCGGTCAAGGGCGCGGACTCGATCCGCAAGGGCATTGACACCATTCAGCAGTACAAGATCTTCGTTCATCCCTCGTGTCAAAACACGATCGCCGAGTTATCGTCCTATATCTGGGCGAAAAACAACGACGGCACCGGCAAGGACAAGCCCGTGGATAAGAACAACCACTTGATGGATGCGCTGCGGTATGCGATGGATGATGTGAAGTATTTTGAGCCGGTAGAACCGCGAGTAGCGGAACGCTGGCAACGGCAGGCGGACGGCGCGGTGTTGTATCGCGGCAGCTTGTCTGCAGAAGATTTCAAAGGAGGTTGGGACGGATGATCGAATTTGCACTCGGCATTATCGTGGGTGTGCTTTTTATGGCACTCGTGGATGATAAGATCAAGATCCGCAAGGCGAAACTATCCGAAAAGGCACGTGAACCTACTGAACAGGAGATCCGAAACGCCGAGCGGGCCGCGCGTGAGTATATGAATTTTATGACCTACGACGGTACCACGCAAGACGAGATTAAATAAACGATGGTCAAAATTTCGCCAACCATAGCGAAAGGAGATATACACAATGGAAGAAAACAACACGGTTGAAACGGTCGAAACCCAAGTACAGGTGGAAACCGAGGAAACCACCGCAGCAAATCCCGAAGCGGAGGCGGCTGAGGAGTCGGCAACGGATACCACACCGTCCGAAACCGGGCAAGCCAACGAAGAAGGAAATGCTGTCCCCGATGAGGAAGAGCCGCTTATCACAGTAAAGTACAACAAGCAGGCGAGATCTCTCTCGCACAAGGATGCTGTCAACTATGCCCAAAAGGGTATGAAATACGACAGTGTTTTGCCGATGTTGGAATCGCTGAAATATGTGGCCGCGGCGGAGGGGAAAACCCTTGCGGAATTCGTACAAGCCATTCGTGACCAACACGACGAAAACGCCATGGCAGCGCTCGTGGATCGGTGCGGTGGCAATGAGGAAATTGCAAGGGAACTGTTCGAGGTTGAAAAGGGAAAGCATCAGGCAGCATACGAGAACCTTGTCAAAGCCGAACAGCAAGCCGAAACCGAAACAGAGGAAGCCGTGACACAGCGGTTGGCTGACGAGCTCGCCGCGGTACGCGAGGAATTCCCCGAGGTTACGGAGTACAGCAAGCTCCCGAAATCGGTCGTGCGTGAGGCGGATGAAAAGGGCATTCCGCTGCTCGATGCATATCTGCGCTTTTTACACCGCGAACAGAGAAAGTCCGAAGCAGCCAAGTCGCAGCAAGCGGCGGCCGCCAAGGCAAGCGTGGGGGCGCAAGCTTCCGCAGAAGGAAATGAAACACGAGATCCTGCAATTGCCGCTCTGATGAAAGGCATTTGGGGATAAAAGAACAGGAGAGAAAGTAAATGGCTGATATCATTTTAAACGAACAGTTTGCTGCGAAATTTACCGGCGAACTTGATAAATTGTTTGTGCAAGGTCCTGTAACGGGATTTTTTGCCGACAACGTTCTGCGTGCCAAATTTGTTGGCGCGAAGACGGTACTGATTCCTGATATGGAGTTGTCGGGCCTCGGCGACTACGATCGTGAGACCGGATTTATCAAAGGTGCGATCTCGATTGCCAACAAGCCGTATACGTTGGCGATGGATCGCGGCCGTTCCTTCCACCTCGATCGTGAGGACGAGGACGAGACCGGTATTGCGAATCTTGCCGGTCAGGTAATGGGCGAGTTTGTCCGTACCAGAGTTGTACCCGAAGTGGATGCCTACGTGCTGTCCAAGCTTGGCGGCCTTGCGGCTACCGAAGGTCAGACCGTTACCGGTGACATCGCGACCGAGGTCATCAAGATGTTTAACGACGCCTGCCTGAAGGTGCAGAATGAGGTTGGTTTTGACGAGCAGATCGTTTGCTTTGTCAACCCCACTGTGTGGGCGGCGATCCAGAACACCCCCGAACTGAACCGTCAGCTGGTGCTGAACGATTTCAAAAAGGGCGACGTGACGCTGAAGGTTAAGTCCATCAACGGTATTTCTATTCTGCCGGTTGCCGACGCGCGTATGAAAACCGCGTACACCTTCCTCGACGGTGTCACCGGCGGTGAAGAGGATGGCGGCTTCACTCCCGCCGAGAATGCGCAATCCATCGGTATGCTGGTTATGCCGAAAAAGGCGGCGAGCTTGGTTCGCAAATCCGAGAAGATCCGCACCTTCTCGCCGGATCAGAACCAGGCGGCGGATGCCTACAAGTTCGACTATCGCACCTACTACGATGTGATCGTCAAGAACAGTCTCAAAAAGTCCATTTACGCTTACGTGTATTAAGGACCATCGGGGGCGGCGTAAAACCGCCCCCACATATGCCGACGTAGCTCAAGCGGGAGAGCAGCTGACTGTAGAGAGCAAGGATAGCGGGTTCGAGTCCCCTCGTCGGCACCGGAAAAAGGAGTGTGTTTAAATGCCCGATAAGTGGTGCGATCCTCAGCGGATTATGAAGGAATACAACGACGCTGCCAGTTATAAGGCGGCGATCGGTACCCGCGGTTTATATGAGCAGAACAAGGTCAACGAACGCTTTATGGTCGGCGATCAGTGGCACGGTGCCAAGTGTGGTAGCGACCGCCCGCTCGTGCGCCACAACGTTATTAAGCGCATCGGCGATTATAAGATGGCGGTCGTGGGATCTAATCCGATTGCGGTCAACTATTCCGCGGACGGCGTTCCGAACACGCTTGAATTGCAAGAAGGAATACAGAAGATCCGCGAGGATGTGTCCCGCGGCGTGGAACAGATTCCGGAGTTTACGGAGGAGATTCCCTCGTCCGAAGAGATCAATATCGTTATGTCGGCGTTATCCGACTATTACCGTGTCACCGCAGAACGCGTCAAACTCGATGACCTCAAAGAACAGGTGCTGCGTGATGCTTACGTGACAGGTACCGGTGTTTTGTATACATACTGGGATCCACACGTGCGCACCGGCTTATATGCGGATGAGCGGCGGCAGACGGCGATCATGGGCGATATCGTCTGTGAGACGATCGATATCGAGGACGTGTATTTCGGCGATCCGTCAATCGTGGACGTTCAAAAGCAACCGTACATTATTTTGGCACAACGTAAGCAGGTCGACGAGATCCGACGCATCATGAAAAAGCACCACCAAAGTACGAATATCGAGGATATCAAGCCCGACAGCAATACGCAGTATCAAGCGGGCGAGTACGGCGAGAACGAGCAAACGGGTACTAAGCGTGCAACGTTGCTCACAAAGCTCTATAAAGAGTGGGATAAGGATGGCAAGGATTATAAGGTCAAGGCCGTTATGGTGTGTAACGGTGTGACCGTTCGCTCGGAATGGGATATCGGTATTCGCTTGTATCCTATTGCGTCTTTTCGTTGGGAGCGGCGCAAAAACTGCGCGTATGGTGAGAGTGAGGTCACGTACCTCGTGCCGAACCAGATCGCGATCAATCGCATGATCACCGCGTCGGTGTGGGCAGTTATGATGATGGGTATGCCGATCATGCTTGTGAACGGCGATATCGTGCGCGTGCCGGTGACGAATGAACCCGGACAGATCATCAAGATCAACGGATCCATAAACGACGTGCAGGGCGCGGTTCGCTTTTTGAATCCGCCGAACTTCTCGCCCAATTTTGACAACAATATTTCCTCGCTGATCGCCAACACCTTAACACAGAGCGGTGCGAACGACAGTGCGCTCGGCGACGTCAACCCCGAAAACACCTCCGCCATTATCGCGGTGCGTGAGGCGGCAACGATGCCGATGCAGACGATCCAAAACCGCTTTTATTCCTTCCTGGAAGATGCGGCGCGCATCTGGGCGGAGTTCTGGGTTATGCACTACGGAAAACGCTCTCTCAAGATCGAAGAGGCGGACGGATCCGTTTGGTATATGCCGTTTGACGGCGAGCGATATAAGGATCTGCTGATCACCGCGCGTATCGATATCGGCGCGTCGACGCTATGGAGTGAAGCACAGTCTATCCGCACGCTGGACAACCTGTTCGAGCGCCAAGTCATCGACGTGTTCCAGTATCTTAAGCGGTTGCCGAAAGGCACCGTTCCGAACGTCAACGGCTTACTGCGTGAGATGCAACAAGCGAACGCAGCAGCGGCACAGGCAACGGCGCCGCCGCCTGCGGTTGATGGTGGGACAGCTCCTGCAGCGGATCCCAATATGGTGACCGAGCAAGAGGTCGTGGATGGTTTAAGTCCGGAAATGCGGCAAGTGTTCGACAGTATGCCGGAGCAGGCGCGGACGGCGCTTCTGAAAAATGCGATGGGGCAAGGCGGTGTTGTCTGATATGTTGATGGTGAATGAATACGGCTCCGCTATTAAGCGGGCGCACAGTGAGGAAGAAATCCAGGATCTATTGGCTTCCGGGTGGAAACCATATGAGCCGAAAAAACAATCCGCACCCGTTCAACCTGCACCGACCGAAACGATCGCGGCACCGTGCATCGTCGAGCGCAAGAAAAATCCGCTTATGTATGAGGATCGGTATCTGTCGGATTGGGCGAAGAACGGCACACACGCACAGCTGAAAAAGATATTCGATGATAAAGGTATTGAATACGCGTCGAGGACGAGCAAAAGCGATATGCAAAAACGCTTGCGGCAATATATTCGCGAGGTAAAGGCACAAGAACGGGAGGAGCGGCAGTATGACGGGAACTGATATTTTACGGCAGGCATACACCCTGCTGAACTATACCGACGCTAACGGCAACGTGAACGCTGCCAACAACGCAAACCTGAGTAAGCGGGCACTCCCGATCATCAATCAGATCTATGCAGATCTGTGGCAACCGCGGATGGTCGGTGCAAAGTTCGAAGTGTTGTCGACGATGAACCAGCCGTTGGATCTCGACGATTATACGGCGATCAACATCATGCCGTACGGCGTTGCGATGATGCTCGCGCAGTCCGACGGCGACGTGGATAATCAGAGTGTATATGCGTCGCTTTATAACCAGCGACGCGCCGGTGCAGTCACCACCACCGATCGTATTATCGATAAGCTCCCGCGCACCTATTTGTAAGTAAAGGGGAAAAGCAATATGCAGTATCCGTCAATGGGTAAAAACAGACAGTACCGTGTAACCATTCCGCAATTAAAAGGCGGGGTGAATTACGCGGTACCGCCGCATTTGATCGAAGATAATCAGTTATCCGATGTCAAGAACATGTGGTATAAAGACGGACGCTTGCAGACGCGGCCCGCGTTTTCCAGTGTTGAATCGGTTGCCATTGATACCGTGGCAAAAACGGAAAGTGCGATCTTTGGCGGCATTCAAAAAATGGAGCACATTTCCACCATCAAAGCCAAAAACAAAATATGCGTTACCTCGATAGCTGATGAGAAAGTGCTTATCTTTTCTTTTTTTAATACGGACGGCACGCATAAAAAGAGCTTCTTCCGTGATTTTGAAGAGAGCGATATGCTCAAACGCGTATTTGTGATTGAAAACGCAACGCAAAGCGAACTTGGTGCAGAAGCAATCGCCTTTATTTATGATCGCGATAACAATATGAGAGTGTGGAGCATCAACAGCGAGAATGACGCCATCGGCGAATCGGTTGAACTATATGTCCCCACTCTTTTAACGCAGGGAGAACCGAGTGAAACCAATACCGAAACCTACAGCTTCAACGAAGCTGCGTTACTCGAACCGATGAATTTATTGACAGATTCCTTCAAATGTGACTATCTGACCAATGGCAAGGGGATTTACTATTATTTGCCGAAACAGGATATGCCCGCTTTGAAAAGCGGGGACGACGAGGAAGCCATTATTGTCACACACGTTACGGCAGAGGGTACCTATAAACACGAGCTTGCTTACGCGAATGCAAGCGGAAGAGTTTATACCGAAGGTAGCGAGCAACCGGACGGAAAACTTGTTGTTGATCTGCAGACGGGCATTTTTCATTTCACCAAGGGCGGAGAAGCAATCGCGCAACCTCTTGCACAGGTTGAAGGAAATATGCAAATTGAGATCAAACGCACGACCGCGTCTAACGCAAAAACGATCTGCAATATGAATTTTTCAACGTGGTTCGGTGGCGGCTCTTCCGGGCTTACTGGTGGTACACGTTTGTTTGTTTCCGGAGATCCTGAACATCCGAGCTTGATGCGTTGGAGCGCTTTGAACAACCCCTTGTATTTTCCCGAAAACAACTTCGCCGAGGCAGGAGATAATACGCAGGCGATCACGGCGTTTGGAAAGCAAAGTGAATTACTCGTGATATTTAAAGAGCGCGAGTTGTACTGCTCCTATTACGTGCAGGGGTCTTCGCCCACGGCGGAGCAGTTGCAGAGCCAAGAGGTGATTGACATTGAGGCGGCCCGGGCGCTGTTCCCGATCTACCAACTGCATCCGGCTGTAGGATGTGATTGCCCCGATACGATTCGTCTGTGCAATAACCGCCTCGTATGGTTCAACAGCGATCTGAAGGTATACGGTTTATTTACCACCGGCCAGTACAGCGAACGCAACGTGCGCGAACTGTCCCGCCCGATCGAAATACCGTTACATAAACTGCTGGACGAGATCGATCCCGCCGACGGCACCGTGCGTGAGTATTTGATGAATGCGGTTGCTGCCGAATACAAAAACAACTATTTGCTACACATTGGCAATCACGTGTTTGCGATGGACTACTCATCGTACGGCTTCACCTATTTTTCCTCATATTCCTCAGACGATAAGATGGCGAAAGCCGTGACGTGGTATGCGTGGGAGATCGGGGGCGAACAGTTCCCAACGCTCTGTTCAGTGTGCGAGTGCTACGGAAAACCGGTATACATCGCACAGAGCGGCATGACTTATCACTCTCTTGTGCTTGAGGACGATGTGGCAGCAGATACGTTTGGTGACGTGGGAATAGCGATCACCTCTGAACTGCGAACAAAGCTCTTTGATTTCGGCTATCCTGAGCGCCTAAAACGTATCAATCCGTTTTACCTGCAAGTGAGCGGCGCAAAGGGTGAAACAATCAAATTGACCTATTTCCGTGACAACGGCAAGGTGTTAGACGACTATGCGCCGACGTTGACCGCAAACGGACTGGAAGAAGCGGATCCGATCCGTATTACACCGAATGCGAGCCGTGTGCGCGAGTTCGGTATCGGGCTTGAAAGCAAAGGGCGGATGGAGATCGGCAGTCTTACACTTAACTATTCGATGATGGGGACGGTGAGATAAATGGCAAATGATTACAAAGCGCAAGGCGAGGAAGCTAAAAAGAAATTTGAGGAAGATACTTTAAAAAATGCTGATGAGCAAAAAGCGGAACTGCAAACCAAGTATGATGAAAATATTGCACAGGCGAAGAAAGAAACCGAGGAGCAGATTGATAAAACTTCGGACGATTATTTAGACGTCGTTCGTTCTGCCGGTATTCAAAAAGAACTTGATCTGCGCGATATTCAAGAAACGCGCGCGAATATGGGCTTGTCCCGCTCCGGTTTGAGCGCGACCGAACAGACGGCTGCGATTTTGTCTGCGGGTAATAAGGTCGGCGCGGCGCAACGTAACCGTCAACAAGCGATCGATGTCTTGGAAAAGGCTTTGCTTGAGTACGAGACTGAAGAAGGCACGAAACTTCGTGAAGGCAAGTTGTCGATTGACAACACAGCGCGTGCGAATATTGCCAAGCATAACTCCGACGTTGATCAAAAGGTTATGGAACTGGAGTCGGATGATTATCAAGCGGGTGTGAAGGCCCAAAGCGACGCAACGGTCGCACAGATCAATGCAAATGCAAAGGCCGATGATAATCGCGTTAGTACACTAAAAAGCGCGATGGAAGATGGGGAATTCGGAAAAAACAAATACACTGTGTACGAGATCGCGGTAAATGCCGGTTGGTCAACGGCCGATGCTTTGAAATACATGCCCTATATCGACGAGCTGGAAGATGGTTCGTGGATACGTTCAAGAGATAAAGACGGGAATGTGATTGAAACGAAGTATGTCAATACAGAAACCCAAAAGCTAAGCAAAGCGAAATATATTGTTAGTAACATGGACCTTGATGCAACCGGATATGCGGCACTCGGCGCAAAATACAGTATTCCGGTTGATGAACTGAACGCTGAATTAAAAGAGGCGAGGTCAGATGTTCGTATTCCCGAATGATAGCGAGGTGTAAAAATGTCAAGAATTGCCACGGCTGAAGATTGGAAAAAATTTGCGGAGGCAATGAAAAGTAGCAAGCCGAAATCCTCACGGGTTGCGACGGCGGAGGACTGGGCCAAGTTTGCGCAAGCATATAGGGTACAGCAGGCGAAAAACGAGTACAATGCCGATTACAAAAACTATCTGGACACGATCGGAAAAGTTGAGAAAGGTTGGCTGTCGCCCACAGATATGCAGGGCGTGATCGATACGGTTGATACTTTTTCTAAAAAATACAAAGTCGATACGGCTGCTTATGATAAGCTCATGGGGTCTTTGAAAAAGGCACAATCGATCTATGGCAATTTCAAAAACCAATCCGAGTACAACCGCGCTTTAGTTGAGAAGAAGTATTCCGGATATACATACGAACAGATTCAAAAGGCAAACAAAAAGCTTAATTCCGGGTTGCAACAGAATAAAATTGTTGATCCGGAAAACATGGATTTGTCGCAGGTGGAGAAGGGATACCTTGCGTATTTGCTGTCAACTTATAAAACTGAAGATGAGTATAACGCTGCCCAAAGGGATATTGCATTTCGTAAGAAATGGCAAGGCAGCACTGCTGCGGATATTCAAGCGGAAATCAAGGCGCAAACTGAGCAGGCGGGCGGCGAAACAGCTGAAACCAAGTGGTTGAAGAATTACGGAATTACGGTCGGGTATTCGGATTCCCAATCGTATGCGGATGAAATAGCACAGATCAAGCCGCAACTTGAACAATTGGAAGATGAACGCGAGTCGCTTCAACCAATGATTGACTGGGTGAATAACGATCCCGAATTTGAAGGTTACACGGATGAAAACGGCAAATATCTCTCAAGGGATGATATTGTAAAAAAGTTTGACAGTGTATCAAAAAACATCAACGAACTTGAAGCAAAGGAATCCTATTTAGAACGTAAGCTGAAAGAGGTACAAGCGGCTGAAATTATCAAGCAAAAGTATGAGCCGTTTACACAGGCGGCTGATTTTGAGGAGAAATCTAAAACTGATGATACTGTAACAGACTCTACGTATCGTGCTGTTAATGGATTGTCAACGTCGAAATATAGAAGCCGAAGAAAAGGGGCTATTGGTTGGTCGTCAGAAGTTGTTGATCTTGCAGGTTTTATGGAACCAAAAGAAAAGCAATTATACAATTATTGCTTTGACCAGGATCCTAAAAAAGCAAATGAATACTTCGACGTGTTGCGGCCGATTCTTAATACCAGAAAGAACACGGCACAGGTGGAGAAAGTCCAAAAATTTGCTGACGACGTTCATTTTTTCGACGATATTTTATCGATTGGTGCAAGGTTGGTGGACAGTGCCTTTGTGGCACCGGTGAAATTCATCGGCAGCATTACAGGCGATTACGAGGACAACTGGGCGGCATACGATACCTTAACCACCTTTAGCAACACCATTCGTAACGATACCGCGCAGGATCTCAACCAAAAGTTTGGAAGCGAATGGGCGGGGTTTGCCTATAACGTCACGATGTCGATCCTTGACATGGGCGCGGCTATCGCTTTAGGAAAAGGTGTAAGTGCTCTCGCCGGTGCAGCGGGGGCGGTTACGACTGCAAAGCAAGCGGCCGACGTTGCGAAGACTACGGCGCAGATCATTATGTCGTCCGGTGCCGCTTCGCAGACTATGACCGACGCGCGCGAACGCGGACTAAACGGTATACAAATCGCCGCGCTTGGCGTGGCTTCAGCAGGTATCGAGGCGCTGACAGAAAAGATCGGCTTAGATGAGCTGTTTGGAAACGTTGGGCAAAGTTTTATTAAGCGTGTTGGAAAACAGATCGTTGCAGAAGGCGCGGAAGAGGGCTTGTCAAACGTCTTGAATTTCTTGGCCGATGAAGTGATTTCCGGAAACGAATCACAGCTCAAGCAAAGGATTCAAGACTTAATGGCGGGTGGCGCAAGCTATGAGCAGGCGACACAAACTGCGCTTTTAGAAAAGGTTGAAGAACTCGGTATGGATGTGCTCGCCGGCGCTTTATCTGGCGGGGTCTTCGGTACCGGCGCTTTTGCGATAGACCAATTTACCACCGTGCATTTCTCCGTGCCGGGGAAATACAAGAGCGATCTTCCGAGCGTGCAATCGTGGGTGTTGGAGAAATTCTCTAACCTCAAAAAAAGCAATATCACGGTGAAAAAGCTCGGCACGGTCAGCTACGACGCTGCGACGATGCGGGATGCTATCGGCAAAACAAAAAACGCCGACCAAGCGGTGGCGTTTTTGGCGGTCGCGGATGTGCTGCACAAGAAAAACAGCGTCGTGGAAATAGAGGAAGGCGGTAAGCTCGCTGTCGTCGGCGCAGCTGCATCTTTGAACGGCAACACACACGCTCTAAAAGTATCGGTGCAAAAGATGAACGACGGCGGCTATTTCGTCAACGGCGTGATCCTCGACGGCGAGGTGATCTACGATGCGAGTGCGTATGTGCAACAGATACTCGACAGTCAAGCAACCGAAGCCACTGACAGCGGTGATGTCGCGCCGAAATTGGTTGCGGGCGAAGACGGGCAGGATTCGGGCTTTGATTACGATTCGCTGAATCGTATCACGCAAACATCGGGCCAACGTGCTCCGGCGAACGGAGCTGTGCCTGCTACTCAAGGTAATGCTGTTCAGATGGCTTCCACTGCAGCCCCGCAGACTGCCCCTTTTGAGCAACAAAATAGCGCCACCACGGATGGTGACACGGAAAATTCTTTTGGGGATTTAGATATTGTTGATTTATCGGACGACAACGAGTTAACTACCCTTATCAACGAGTCGGATGAATCAAAGTATGCCGTTATAAAAAGGTATATTCTCAAATTGTTCGGCAATAAACCGGTCACTTTAAGCGATGGGAGACAGGCGGTTGTGGATGGAAGAGATGCGAAGCATCTTACCCATAAAGCCGACAATAGAAAAATTGCCGAGATTTCTCAATTAAAGAAAATTTTTGAGAACGCGAGACTTGTTAAGGATGATTTTGCCGTTGAGCATCCAAAGTTTAGCCATTTTGCCTACTACGAAACGCTCGTCAAATATGGGAATGACACATTTGCTTTAACTGTAAATGTAGGCAAATCCAAATATGATGGCACATACCATATTTACGAGTTGAATCACCCTAAAAAAAGAAACACCGCCGACCGAATTAACGGCCTGTCACGCCCCGTAGGTAACGTGATCGAAAGCGGTGTTCCTAATAATAGTATATCCAATCCCGACGAGATTGTCAAGGGGGACGCTGGAAATTCCGATCCCGACATTTTAGAATCCCGCTCGTACGATTACACCGAGTCGAAAGAAAACTGGACGGCGGAGAACCGCAACGAAGGGTCAACTGCAGAGGCGGAAAGCTTAGATTCCATCGTTTCGGATATCGAGGAAACCTTCGGCGTACCGATCAACAAAGGGAACGTTCGGCAGAAAAAGGCGGCAGGTATTTACAAAACCAAAGTACAAGCCATTCGTATACAGCTCGGCAACGCCTTGCCGACGATCTGCCACGAGCTCGGCCATCATCTTGATCGCCTACATAAGCTCACACAGTTGGGCTCGATCGGTGAAGCGGTTGAGGTTATGCAGAAAACGAACCCTGAGTTTTCCAAACTGTACGGTGAGAACCAACAGAAGGGCGAGGCGGTTGCGGAGTTTATCCGCGAGTATATGCGCGACCGAACAGCGGCGAAGCAGAAATATCCGAAGTTCTTTGCGGAAGTGGTAAACGCGCTCGGCGAAGATCTCGGGAAACTGAACGCGATATCCGATAAGGTGAACGCGTATATGTATGCCTCGATGAGCGAGCATATTGCGGCAAACACCACCAACCGTACCAACGCACGCCGTAAAAAAGGCGGTTTTGCCAAGCGTATGAAATCCACCGTTGACTGGGTTGTTAAGCATATGTTTGAGGATGTGATCGCCATCCGCGACGTTTCGGAGAAAGCGTACAAGGGCGTTTACGATGCGCGTAAAGCGGCGACGGTAGTCGATAACATTATCAACAACGGTATGACCGATGTTGACGGCAACTATGTGGAAGGATTTGAAGGAGTAAGTCTTAAAAGCATCTTGGAACCGATCAATAACATCCAAAGCAAGGGACGCTTTAAGAAACTGTGCGAGAGCATTACCGGACGACACGAGAGCAGTTACGATGAGTTCGGTACTTATCTGGTTCTTAAGCGCGGATTAGATCTCGCAAGTAGAGGTATTCCGATCTTTGGGAACGGTGATCCTTCTATGCAGGAACCGGCGAAGATCCAGCAAGAGATTGACAAGATGGAGGCGGAATATCCCGAATTCAAAGAGGTCGCCGATCAGCTGTATGCGTGGGAGAAGGCATTGGGGCAAACCTACTACGTTAATACAGGTGCTATGTCCCAAGCAGATTTTGACGCTATGTGGAAACGGGATCCGCATTACGTACCGTTTAACCGTAATGTGCGGCAGGAGATCGTGAAAGGCAAGTCTTCCTCAAGATTGGGTAGACCTAATTCTGAGATCAAACGGATCAAGGGTGGAAGCGAAGAGCTGTTTGACCCGATTGAAAACATTGTTTTGCGTTCGGCTCTGATGGTACAGAACGCCAAGAACGGCCGGATTATGCAGATTCTTGCATTAGAGGTTGAAAGTGGTCGGATCGATTCATCGATTATGGAGAAGATCTCCGAAACAAAAGCCGGCGCGATCAATGCGGCGCTTGACCAAAAAGCCGATGCGCTGAGGTCAGAGGATCAGACGGACGGATCGTTTGACGATGTGGACCTTGTTGAATGGACGGGACAAGCAGCCGGTGAAAACATCGTGTGGGCGACAATTAACGGAGAGCGTGTGCTGTATGAGGTACACGATCCCGAACTGTTGAAAGCGCTTTTGAATTCCACGCCGCACCAAGCGGATATTCTCACGCAGGTTATCGGTAAGGTGAACAGTGCTTTTAAGATGGCAACGACGGGCGCAAACCTTATCTGGTCCATTACCTCTAACTCGTTCCGAGATTTCGCTACCGGATATTATTACGGATCTGAAGGGAATTTCCTCAAATATACCCGTGATTACGTGATGGCGGCGCGGGATGTTATTGGGAACAGGCAGAGCTACCAGGACGCAAAAGCTGCAGGCATGGGTTATACGTCGCGCGTAGCGAGCCCAAAGACGTTGTCACGGGTGATGTTGAAGCTCGGTCAAAACCAAGAGGGGCGACGTGCCTTAACCAATGCTTTTAACAGCATTATAGAGGGTATTCAATCGTTGTCTGAGGTTGTTGAAGCGACACCGCGTTTAGCAGAATATAAGCGTGCGATCCAGCAAGGAAAAAGCAAGACGGACGCAGTATATGCGGCAAGCGAGGTTACGCTGAATTTTGACCGCAAGGGCGACTGGTCGAAAGCGATCGATACGGTCTATCCGTTTTTCAATGTGCAGATGCAGGGACTGTACAAGCAAGCGCAAATGATCGCCGATCCGACAACGCGGATGCAGTTTATACGGCGCAAGGTCGTTTCCTCGTTTGTTATGGCGGCGTTTGTAATCGCGGCGAATGCGGTGCTCGGTGGCAAGGATGAGTACGAGAAGTTATCAGACTATATCAAGAACAATTATTATTGCTTCTATATAGGGAACGGGAAATTCATTAAGATCCCGAAAGCGCGCGAGCTCGATGTGTTGGAAAGCGCGTTGGAGCGGATGGGCGAGATCATCTGTTACGGCAACGATATGAGCGATTCTTTCAACGGATTCGCGGAGTATATTTTCCAAGCATATGCACCGTTAGGTTTCCCCGATATTACCGCACTCTTTACCGAAAATGGGATGGACAAGCTTTCCGGATTTTTTAAACCGACCTTTTCCGATCTGCTTGTGCTTGGTTCGTTTGCAGAGATCGCATATAACGAAAACTATGCCGGCAGTCCGATCGTGCCGACACAGTACCAAGATCTTCACGCTACGGAACAGTACGACAACAAAACGTCAGGTATTGCAAAACTGCTCGGTCGCATAACGAAAACGTCGCCCATGCAGCTCGATCATTTAATGGTGAGCAATACAGGATTTATCGGCAAACTGCTGAAGGCGTATACAGCGGAAGACATCGATTGGTTTGGTGGTTACGGAAACCAATTTACGGCAGATGTCGCGTATTCAAACGACGTTACCGATCAATTCTATGATGGCCTGGATGAAGCGGAAATTGACGCAAAGACATATCCGGACAACTCGGAATATCAAGCGCGGTATCAGCAGTATTCGAGTGTGAGTAGTGTGGTTTCGTATTTCTACAAACAAGCGAAAGCGGATCCCGAAAATGCGCGCGAGTATCGCATGCTTGCGGTTGCGTATGCCGAGGAATTTTTGGAAGGCGGCGACGCGCAAAGCGACAAACTCAACGCGCTTTATGAGCAGACGGGGGAAAAAGGCATTTATCCCTATCGTAAGTTTGAACCGTCATATTCTCAAAAGCAGAAAGACGAGAACGGTGAGTATGTGCGTGATGAGTATGACAATACGGTATCGGAAGAAATCACATTGTCACCGCAGGAGTTCTTAGAGTACATCAACACCTATACCGAAACGATCGATGTTGTTTATGAGGAGATCCTTAGTGGTATTACCGAACCAAAACTGGCATCAAAAGCTCTTTCGACAGCGAAGGAAGAAATTAACGGTTATGCTCGTTCGGGTGTCCTTTCGGATGTGATGATAGCACGGGAAGCGGGAATCAGCGCGGCGGATTATTACCAGATCACATTGGGATCCAGCACAAACGGCGCATCGGGTGTGAACCAAACCGAAGCAAAGACTGCGTTGAACAAATCTACCTTGACGAAAAAGCAACGGTCTATTATGTGGGATCTGATGTTCCCGAAGGCAAAGTACAACCCATACGGCAAACGGTATTATTAAAAAGGAGGACGCAATATGGCAGAACCGATTTATAAAATTGATTTCACGGTGAAACGCGCGAATCCGCCGGAACCCCCGACGGTAACACCGACGGACGTGCAGCCCGCGGGGTACTACGGTGACGATAAGGTCGCGCTTGTGACATTTGCGCTGAGTGAGGTGGTGGACGGACACCGATACCGCATCGAGATCGTGGACGGCAACGGCGCTTATGATATCACCGAGCTGCTGGATGCGGTCGATCGCGTGGTATCCTACACCATCCCTGCAGCGTGGACGGCAGCGGGTACGGCGACCCTGCAGCTGGTCGAGATCGAGATAGGCGAGGACGGCACCGAAACGGCGGTTATGTATTACCCGCCCGCCCGCTTGTTGTTCGAAGCGCGCGATAACGGTCCGTCCGGTGTTGATATGCAGGCGAGATGGCAAGAGTTGATGTCGGCAGCTGAGCTTGCTTCTGCTCAAGCAAGGGAAGCTGCACAAAGGGTCGTGGCGGCGCAGCATATCATTGAGAACGGCGAGGGTATAGCCAAGGGCGCCAGCGCTTTGGCCGCCGCCGCACTGCAGCAAGCGGGCGACGCGTGCGAAAAAGCAGCAGAAGCGTTCGAACGATCGAAGGCGATCGGCAGCGTATGGGTCGGTTCCGGTCCGATGCCGGAGGGATATAATTTGCAGATCGATCCTAACGGTGAGGCGCTCACGATGGATGAAGAGCTGAACGCGGAAAGTCAAAACCCCGTGTCAAACAGGGCGATTACGGCGGCAATTAACGGGCTTGTAACCTGTGGTGACGATGAACCGACCGCCGACACGCCCGGCACGTTGTACGTTCAGTTTATCTGATTCGAGGAGGTGAGGGAATGGCGGCACCTTCATGGGGAAAAGAGTATAGCACAACACAGTATTTTGCTTTTCGGCTGGGATTGTGTGTGGAAACTGTTGTGTCTGACACGCAGGTGCAGGCAAATATTCAAGTTTGGTTTTGGAGTCAACACAAGTTTGGCGATAATATCGAGCTCTTTTATCGGGCCGGGCAAGGAATTACCACAGCATTTGACGAAAAGGATACCTATCTGGTTTCCAGACCGCATGTATCCTGTCCCTCTAATGGCGGGGCTGGATGGTTTGAAGATAATAAAATACTGTTATATAGCATTTCTCATACGTATCAGCGTGACACGAGCGAAAAAACGATAAATATTTTTGCTCATGTCGATGACGTGTACAATTATAGTACCAGCAAGGGTGGGCTTATTACTGTTAGCGGTAATATCACAATTCCGGCGTTATCGACATTTTTGATTGCATACGACGCAAACGGCGGAACCGGTGCGCCTGATAGTCAAACTAAATATTATGGTGTTCCAGCGACGTTAAGTTCTACTAAACCTACCAGAAAGGGATATACCTTTCAAGGTTGGGCGAACGAACCGACAGGCGAGGTTGTTTTTTACGCGGGTTCGAAATATTACAATTACAATTATAATTGTACACTTTACGCTATATGGAAAGCTAACGAGTACACGGTAACATACAACGGAAACGGAGGAACATACGCCGGTAGTGAAACGTGGATCGACCCGCACAAAGGTATATATGAGAAACCGTACACCACGTACAGTAATAAAGATTTCTTTATAAGACCGGGATACACGTTTGTCGGATGGAATGAAAAAGCCGATGGTTCAGGCACGCAAGACTGGACCTCTTGTATCGACAAAGAATGGACGTGGTACTATACGAGGGACGTCACGTTGTATGCTCAATGGAAAGCTAACGTTCTGACTGTCAATTACTATACGAATAAAGATAATGTAACAGTAGGAGAGTATACAGACCATAACGTCCCAACTATTCCCGGTGTTTATCCTACGAACAGCAAGGTTTACACAAACGTATTCGCCTGTAACATTGCATACCCGAATGGGTTAAACAATCTTCCATTGACATCGGAGGGACATGCCTTTATTGGTTATTGGGGGACAACTCCTGACGGCGGCAGAATAGTAAACCACAATACGCCATTTGCTTCGGGTGAATTTCTTGCAAACGCTTTAGGCGAATCGTTGATGTCGGACAATGTAACGATTGATTTATATGCTGTATGGAAGCCGTTCTGTATGATACATTGCAAGAAAGATGGCTCTTGGAAGAGGGGGCAAGCGTGGTTCAAAGATGACGGTGTCTGGAAGCGCGGAATCCCATGGGTGAAGGTGAACGGCTCTTGGAAAAGAGGCGGTGCGTGATGAGTAAAAGAAAGGGGAAATCAATATGGCTGGAATAATAATCCGTGACGAGAATGGACAAGAACGTAAGCTTTTGGTGCTAAAGGGTGAAAAAGGCGAAAAAGGTGACCCCGGCACGGTCTCTTTCGATGAACTGACCGACGAGCAAAAAGAAGAACTTGCCGAGTTGGCTGGGAAAGTGACGGTTGATTTAGAGCTCAACGACCAATCGGAAAACGCCATCGCCAACAGGGTCGTGACCGCGATATTCAACGAGCTGGCCGACGTCCGTGTCGGCGCTGACGATAATACCTATGACACGGCTGGAGACGCTGTGCGCTATCAATTTGTCGAGATAAAGCAAACAGCCAGCGGTGCCGCCTCTTACGCCTCCGACTTAGACCGGCGACTCACTTTAGAGGTAGAGCCCGCCGTCGCGGAGAACGCTGCGAAGATCGGTGACGTCGAAACCGCTCTTGATAGCATCATCGCAATCCAAGAGGCACTGATTGGCGGTGACGCTGTATGAGTATTGCAGATAAACTCGTCACGATAGCCGAGAACCAGTCAAAGGTATACGATGCGGGTAAACTTGACGTTTTGAGGGACAGCAAGTACATGAACGCATCGGCATCTGGTACGGTCGTGTCGGTAAACGATGTGTCACCGATTGAGCATAATGTGGAGGTTACGGTTGGAAGCAAGAACTTGTTGCCGTTTCCTTATTATCACGGTGACGAACGTACCGCCAATGGCGTGACTTTTACTGTCAATGGAGACGGAACAATTAACGCGACTAATACAGCAACAGCCACCGCTTATTATTACTTGGCGCACGCAATAGAAATCAAGTTTGATGGTGTGACTACCATATCCGCAAGCGGCTTAACCGCAGATATTGGTGTGGTTTGTGTTGTGGACGGCTCATCGGTTTATTTAACCACTAACAACCAAAGCCGACAAATACAAGCAGGGCAAGTAATTACCTCTGTTCGTTTATATGTAAACAATGGCGCGACCGTTGATATAAGCGGTATTTCGGTGCAACTGGAAAAAGGCACAACCACAACCGCTTATGCGCCTTACGTTGAGGATTTGTCGCAAGTGAATGTCAAGCGATACGGCAAAAATCTGTTTGAAAATGATACAAGCAAGTTAGGAGAAGTAACTTATATTACTTCGAGCGGTGAAGAACGAACCCGTATTGGCTATGCGTTTTATTTGCCTGCCGGCACTTATACACAACGAGCCATCGAGAAAGAAAGCGGTAATTATGCGAATTGTTTTATTTATACTACTGCAATGTCGTTGGACGGACGTTTTCTCTTCTCGGAGGCAAAGACACATTTTGTTGCGAACGAATCACCTAAAGCCTCTACTTTTACTGTAAACGAGGATTTTATCTACTATGTGTATAATGCTTCCACAAAGATAGACATTAATATATCAAAATCCGTGTTTGAAAAATTCGATTTACAAATTGAATGCGGCGACACCGCGACAGCCTACGAGTCATACATCGAGCCGACAACCTACACGGCAAACGCTGACGGAATTGTGGAGGGTGTTAAGAGCTTGTCGCCGAGCATGACCCTGCTCACCGATACGGACGGCGTGACGCTCGACTGCTCGTATCTGCGGGACATCGACATCTATATCAATGGCTTGATCGGAGGTGAGTAAAATGGCAAGCAGAGTATTAAAAACCGGTGATAATCAAATCACTGCGAAATTCAGTGCAGGGCACAAAGCGGTGGACTTGGTGAAATATCGCTCACAGCTCGATACGATCATCGCACACTCGGACGGCAAAGTCGTGTTTTGCCAAAGGGATAAGAAAAACAACAAATTGGCGGTTGGCAACGCGAGCTACGGCAACTGCGTGAAGATCGACCACGGCAACGGGTATGCGACCTTGTACGC
>JAFSGO010000028.1 GCA_017440765.1 Clostridia bacterium | reverse complement strand
GTCGGTATGAGCGGCGGGCTGGACAGTTCCGCGGCGGTGTGGCTGTTACAACAACAGGGCTATGAAGTGGAAGGCGCGACGTTGCTGCTGACCGATGGTAGCGCTTGCGGTTCCGCTCCCGATGTGGAGGATGCGCGCCTGACGGCACAGCGGATGGGAATCCCTCACCGTGCATTGGATGAACGGCAGTGGTTTCGCGATACCGTGATCCGTAATTTTGCCGATACGTATGCCGCGGGTGCCACCCCGAATCCGTGTATCGTATGCAATCGCGAGGTAAAATTCGGCAAACTGCTTGCCTACGCGTTGGAAGAGGGCTTTGACGCGGTGGCAACCGGTCACTATGCACGCATCGAGCAGGCGGAAAACGGACGGTGGCTCTTAAAAAAAGCGGTGGATGCGGCAAAGGATCAAAGTTACGTGCTGTATTCGCTGACGCAGCATCAACTGGCACACACGTTGTTTCCGCTTGGTGACCATCTCAAATCCAATTTGCGCACCTTGGCTTCGGAACGCGGCTGGGAGGCGGCGCACAAACCGGAAAGTCAAGACATTTGTTTTATCCCCGACGGCGATTACGCGGCGTTTTTGGAGCAAACAATGGGTGTGCCGCGCGAGCCGGGTGATTTTGTGGATATGGACGGAAAAATCATCGGCCGTCACACCGGTATGATCGGATACACCGTGGGGCAACGCAAGGGACTGGGCGTGGCATTCGGTGAGCCGCGGTTCGTGGTGCGCAAGGATGCTGCTCGCAATACCGTCACGCTCGGCAAAAGCGAGGATCTGTTTACAAGCGAGCTGATCGCGGATCGCCTCAACTGGATTTCCATAGAGGAACTGACCGCGCCGATGACAGTTACCGCCAAAACGCGGTACTCGCAGCGGGAAGCAGAGGCGGTAATTGAGCCGTACGGTGCTTTACGGGTGAAAGTAACCTTTTCGAATCCGCAACGCGCGATCACGGTCGGGCAAGCGGTCGTGTTTTACGACGGCGATACGGTGGTCGGCGGCGGTACGATTACAGAGGAATAAAAAAAGCGAGGCGTGCGCCTCGCTTTTTACGTTATATTACCGGCACGCGTCCACGAACGTTTTAAACAACGTGTTGCTGACGTCGTCGTCTTGAAAAGTGCGTTCGGGGTGCCATTGAATGAGAAACAGCCAAGAATTGTCGGTGCTTTCGGCGGCTTCGATCAAGCCGTCGGGGGCGACCGCCGCCGCTTTGAGTCCGGGAGCGATTTTCAAAAAGCCCTGATGATGAAAACTGTTGACGGTGCAATCATCGACACCGAGCATATCATGCAGGCGGGTGTCGGGCAGAATTTTCATGGAATGCCACGCGGGGACGAGATTCGGAATGCTGTGTACGATCTCGTCGCCGAGTTCGGTGGGTACGTCTTGATACAAGGTGCCGCCGAGCAGCGCATTGACTAATTGCGCACCGCGACAGATGCCGAGGATCGGTTTTCCCGCCTCTCGGAACATCTCAAACAGACGGCTCTCGGTGCGATCACGACTGGGACAGGCGGGGCCGCATTTTTCGTGCCGTTCTTCACCGTAATACGACGGATCCACGTCAGGTCCGCCCGAGATCATTAAGCCGTCACACAGGTCTACCCAAGAGCGGAGAAGCGACTCGTCCTCGGTGCAATAGAGCAGGATTGGCACGGCGCCGTGCACGGCAACAGCGTTCATATAGGTGGGGATCAAACTGATTTCTTCGTTTTCCTCGTTGTAACGGCAGGTAACGCCAATGAGTGGTTTTTTCATTTATAATTTCTCCAGATATTCACATAACACTTGCGCGATACCGCCTTGATCGTAAGGAGCCGTAACGCGGTCGGCGATGGCTTTCACGCGCTCATCGGCATTGCCCATAGCGACACCGACACCGACGTACTCGAGCATATCGTAGTCGTTCATACTATCCCCGAACGCGATGCTTTGTTCACGGGGAAGATTCAATGCGGTGAGTATTCTTTGGATACCGTTTGATTTTGAACAGCCCTTCGGGACAAGTTCTGCATAGGTTGGATGTTGAATGACATCCAGTGCTCCTTGTACAGCAGACAAAACAGAAGAAGGCATATCACCATACACAGTGAGCTTTGAAGTGACTTCCTCGCTATATTGCTTTTGCCACTCGGCGGCGGTATAAATGCGGGGATACGCCGCCACCAGTTTTTGAGCCGAGGGGGAGGCAAGCTGAACCATGTTCTGTTCGGTTTCCATAATGAGTGTGGCGGTTGATTGTTCAAACAACCGCTGGATTGGGAGCAATACCGAATTGGGTACGGCGGTGCGATACAGCAGTTCCTCACCGAGTAACACGTACGCGCCTGCACCGGCGATGATGCCGTCAAACCCGATATCCAGAACGGCAGGGTACAGATAGCCGGCGGAGCGGCCGGTACATAAGAACAAATAATTACCGCGTGCGCGGAAGGCACGCATCGCTTCTACGTCTACGGCGGCAGGCGGCTGATTGTGCATCGCCAGCGTGCCGTCCAGATCGAAAAAAGCGGCAAATGGAAGCATAGTAAGGATCCTTTCCTTTGTTTCGCCCATGGTTGCAACCTCGTTATATCACCACAGAATCCGCGTGTCAAGCAAAAAAGAACAGGATAATCACCTAATACAAAAAATGGACAAATTCAACAAAGCAACTTCCCCAAAGCGCTTGTTGACAGAAAATAAAACGGTTTAAGTGAAATGAAACACCGGCGAGAAGCCCATGAGCGCAAGCGCGAGCAAGCCGAGATACACAAGCGTTGCGGGAAGACCGCGGAACGACGAGGGGATCTCGGGGTTATCCATGCGTTCGGCTGCCTCTGCGGTCATTGAGGACAGAAAGCCGAAGCCGAGCGCAGCACCGGCAGCGAGCCCCAAAGCGGGGAAAAAGGATACGGAGACTTGCAAGTTAAGCAACAACGCCACACCGACAACCAGGTTGTTGAAAGCAGCGAGCGACAGCAAGTGCCGTACACGGCGGTACAACGTCTCAAAACGGCTAAGGATCACGATGGCAAGCAAATACAGCAGACAGACGATACACACGATAATGATCGGGCGCAGCATCCGCACCCACCACGTGGCGGCAAGCAGCCGATCGATGGGATAAAAGACGGCGGTCGTGATCACCGAAAAGCACAGGACGAGCACGCTAAAACGAAATAACTGGCGCGGATTACGGTTGATTTTGAGCATCACCGAGGAATCAAAGCCGGCGGTGAGCACCAAATTCTGCATGGTGGCGGCGATGAGAAAAACCAAGATGGTCGTAACAACGGTATTCATCAAACGTCCACCTCCTGTGATCCGTTACGGTGCAGCAGTTGTTTGATCCACTGCAGGGTAGCGGCCATAAAGCCGAGCAGGATAAAGCCGATAAAGGGATGTGCGGCTTCGGGAAAACGGGCTTCGTATCCGAGCGGGATGTTCCAAAGTGTTCCGTTGATCGCCATTTCGCGTAGTGCCGAGGCAACGCACAACACCAAACTGAAACCGAGCGCTGAGCCAACGGAATCTGCCAACGTTACCGAAAGGGAAGGACGCATAGCGGTCGGTGCAATGGCGGAACGGTAGGTGTATAGGGTATTTACTGCCATCAACGGCAAGAACAGGTATAAGTGCGCATAGATCTCGGTGGAAATGAACCGAAGTGCAACTGAGGCACCAAACAGCAAAAGGGAGGAAAGCAGGGCGTACACTACCGGTTGCAGGCGGGTGGCAATACGTTTTGAAAGCAGGGCGAATAACAGGTCGGAGAGCACCAACGTCACAACGGTGCAAACGGATAAAGCGACACCGTAGCGCAAGTTGATGCCCATTGCCAAAATCGGGCAAAGACCCAGCGCCTGAACAAGCACAACGTTTTGCGGAAGAAAGGCATTCCACACCATCGATGTGAAAGTACGAACGGCAGGTTTCATATCGGTGATACCTCCTCTTTCCGGCGATGCAGCCACGTTACCAAATGCCAGCAACCGCGATCCAGCAGGAGTGAGAACGAATTGACCAGCATAACCGCAAAGAATTCGCAACATTCAAAACGGCCGAAGTGGCGGAGCAACATGGTTAAAATTGCCGCGATCACACCGTACAAGATACGCGCCAGCCAAAAGCGGGGTGCGGTAACGGGGTCACTGAGCAAAAACACACCGGAGAACAACAGAAGACCGGTGCAAAGCTCCAGAGACACGCTGGTGGAGGCGGCAATAGGGGCGCGCGGGAAAAGCGCCGCACCGATCGCACAAACGATCAGATACGGAATCAGGATCAAAGGAGAGGAGGAGCGGCGCACGAACAGATACAGCGCACAAGCGAGCAAAATCAGCACGCCGGTTGATCCGATCGGACCGGGAAAATCACCGCTGAGCAGAGAGATCCAGTCGTAAGAGGTCGTGCCGCCGCTGTTAAGCTGTGCGGTAGGGGATGCCGCTGTGATTACCGCAGAGGTATCCAGAAGCGGCAGAGAATCGGTTAACGTCGGGTCGGGATACACGAACAGTCGTGTGGGGAAACAAATGGCACAAAACGCCATGCCGGCTGCTGCAGGATTGAAAACGTTGCGGCCCGTACCGCCAAACGGCATTTTAGCAACACCGATGGCAAACGCAGAGCCGATCGCGGGTACCCAGAACGGAGCCAGCGGTGACATCATCGCGCCGATCAGTCCGCCGGTCACCAGAGAGGTGGCGTCCGACATCGATGGGCGGCCGTGACGAAACAAGCCGCAGATAAACTCGGTGAGTACCGCGCTGATAACGCCGGATAACACCAGCAAGAGTGGGCGGATGCCGTAGTGCAGGCAGGAAAAGGCCGTGAGCGGAACCAAGCATAGCAGTACGCCGAAGGATTGGTAGGCGGGACGTTGTGCCTCGCGCAGATGCGGGGCGGCAGTTGCTTTAAGCATCGGTATCCTCCTCCCATTCGACGGAAACGGCATTGCCGGCGGTTTTTGCTTCTTCAATAACAGCGGCAAGATCAATACCGCACGGGCAGATATACGAACACGCGTTGCAGCCGTCGCACAAGTTGGGAGCGAGCGAAGCTAAGCGTTCGTAATGCATGTTTTGATAGCGGCGATTGATTTCAAACGGTAACAACCCCTTGTGGCAGGCCTGTACACAGCGACCGCAACCGATGCAGGTGCGTGCGGTAACGGGGCGGATCGCGTTGGCGGTAAAGGCCAAAATACAGGTCATACCGGGCAAGATCGGCACGTCCGAGGTGAGGGCGGCGGTGCCGGTCATTTGTTCACCTAACACGAGATAATCCGGCGGTTCTGCCAAACCGCAATGCTCCAATACCTGCTGTACCGTTGTACCAAAGGGGACGGAGACGTTCTGCGGATGCGGAACAGCGTCCCCCGCGACCGTAACGGTGCAGCGGCTGTGCGCTTCTCCCAAATACAAGGCACGATACAACGCCAAGCACGCCTGCACACCGATGCGGCACACGCGCGAACCGCGTTTTACCGTGTCGTGGCTGTCGCGTTTGCCGAAACGCACCGGCTCGGCTTTGGGATAATAGGAATCGGTTTGATAGAGATACTGTTTGCCGATGCGCAGGGCGATCGAGCGCCGCCGATGACCCGAAAGGCAAACGGCAATATGATACCGCTCAGCACCGACACACAGCGCGGCAAGGCGAAGGCCTTCCAATACGTTCTCGGCGTGGTCACGCAGGACCGCCCACGCACTGGAAGCATAGGGCTCGATCTCAATGCCGTCGGCTGCTAAAAAGTCACAACCGACTTCTTGCCATTCGCGCAGTTTTAAAATCAGCGGAACACCGTCCAATTCGTCGATGACGTCTAATCGCTCCGCGGTTTCAAGAATCAGCTCGGGGGTGATGGTCTCGGGAAGTAGCACCGGCACTTCCGGTGCGGGGACGTCGGGGACACAATCAATGACGGCGCAGTTAAGGGTGCCGTATAAGGGGTGTTGAATCACCCGTTCACCGCTGACGGCACCCATGACGCTCGAACACACCGTGGCGAGCGGATCTTCCTCAATGACTGCCAGGGGAGTTCCCTTGTTGACGGTGTCGTATAATGAAACGGCAGGGACTACCGCCGCTTCGGTGGCAAAGGAAAAGGGGAGAATGACCTGCGAAATCTGTGTCAACTCCGCTGTCGGCTGTGAGACGGCGGGTTCCTTTTGGAACAACAGCCGAATCCCATGTCGAGAAAGCATAGTGCCACACCCTTTCTGAAAAGTCAAAAAAATTCCAAAATTTAACCTCTTGCAAAGAGCATGTACCCTTAATATGATAGTGGTATACGGTCCTTTGCAAAGGAGGAACTTACGATGAAAATAGAACCGCTGAGCAGCGGTGATTTACGAATATGGATGACCGATGACGAACTGTGCCGCTGGGGTTTGCGGTTGGACGAAATGAAAGCGGGTACACCCGGGGTAAACCGCGCAATACGGCGGTTGCTCGGTGTTGCCAGACAACGCCGGCCGTTTTACAGCAACGGCAGCGTACTGGTGGAAGCCCTGCCGCTTGAGGGCGGTTGCTTGTTTTTGTTCAGTGCACCCGACCGCCCCTCTGAGCCGGCGGCTTTGCCGCAGGTGTACGTGCTGGATTCGGCGGAAGCGGTGCTGCAGCTTGGAGAACGGTTGTCTGCCAAAAAGCAGGAGCGCTTTCCGCCCGCGTCGTTGTATCGACAGGGGGAGGGGTACGCGCTGATTTTATACAGGGGGCTCGGCACGTCGGGCGGTTGCCGTCGCTTGTTGCAGGAGTTCGGTCACTGCACGGGCGAGGGGTACGTTGCCGCCGCCTACGTCGAAGAACATAGTCAACCGATCACGGTTGGGAATGCACTGCAGCGCCTGTGCGCAGCGTATGGATCTCTGCCACCAACGCTTTAGCATCGTCCGCGTTAAAGAGGGCGCTGCCCACCACGGCAATATCGGCGCCCGCTTCGGCGGCGACGGGTGCTGTAGCCGCGCCGATTCCGCCGTCTACCTGCAACTGCACGGATAACCCGCGACGATCGATCTCAGTGCGCAGTTCGCGCACTTTCGGCATCATATCCGCCATGAAGGACTGCCCGCCGAAGCCGGGCTCGACGGTCATCACGAGAATCATATCGACTTTATCCAGATACGGGAACACCGCACTTGCAGGTGTTTTCGGTTTAATAGTGAGTGCCGCTTTTTTGCCGAGCGCATGAATCTTATCCAGCGTTTCGGCAATCGGTGCGGCGCTTTCCACGTGGAAATTGATGAGATCCGCGCCCGCTTTGGCAAACGCTTCGATCAGTCGGTCGGGGTATTCCATCATCAGATGCACGTCAAAAAACATGTCCGAGATCGGGCGCAGACGCGCAATGACCGGCGGGCCGAAGCTTAAGTTCGGCACGAACACACCGTCCATCACGTCTAAATGCACCATATCGGCACCGGTTTGTTTCACAAAATCGAGTTCCCGTTCCATATGCGCAAAGTCACAGGTGAGGATGGAAGGAGATACCAGCATAATTTGCCTCTTTTCCGCCCGATGGGCATAGAAATACAAGTACATTTTACCTCATTTTTCGAAAAAGGTCAATAATCCAAATAAAAGCACCTGACAGCGCGCTGTCAGGTGCTTTTTTAGAGATTTATTTTACGACTTCCACTTTGAAACCGTTGCCGATGCCGGCGGCGTTTGCGTCGTCGGTGTCGACGTGCATTTCCAAACGGAACGCCTTGTTGACACGCACCTGCACGTCGTAGAACGTGGTGCGGCGCTCGCCGTTCAGGTTCACGGTCACGTAATCGCCGTCTTTGACGCCGAATGCGGCGCCGTCTTCCTCACTCATGTGGATGTGACGGTTGGCAATGATGCAACCCTCGCTCAGCGTGACAACGCCCTTGGGGCCGATGATGGTGACGGGGGCAGAGCCGGCAATATCGCCCGATTCGCGCACCGGCGGTTTGACTTTCAGTACAAACGAATCGGTGCGGGAGATCTCCACCTGCGAGGCCTTTCTCACGGGGCCAAGCACGCGCACGTTTTCAATGGGGCGCATGGCGGGACCGACGATGGTGAGCACTTCCTTGCAGGCGTACTGGCCGGGCTGAGACAGATCCTTAAGAGGGGTCAGCTCATAGCCCTTGCCGAACAAGATCTCCACGTGTTCTTTGGAGAGATGGATGTGACGGTTGGACACGCCCACCGGCACGGTATTATCCGCTTTCGGTGCAGTGCCGACCTCCGCGATCACGCGGTTGACGATCTCGGTAACTAACGATGCATCGTATGCCATAGTGAAATCTCCTTTTTAGATAATGCGGAAGCTATCCGCCATCACGCAGCGACGCTGACGCGTGAAGCTGCGTGCCGAGGTGATACCCTCACCGGTGGGGCCGGCGATGGTGAAGGTGGTGTGGCCTTCGCCGCCGAAGCCGATGCCCGCGTAAGACGGGGCGTTTTTCACGAAAATGGTGGTCTCCACCGCTTTGGCAAAGCGGGACAGATGATCAATGTTCTTGGAGTGCATGTGAGCGGTGTGGCGGTTGCCGTGCTCCGCTTTGCAAGCCAGCTCGATCGCTTCGTCGATGTTGTCCACGCGCACGATGGGCAGAATGGGCATCATCAGCTCGTGCTGCACGAAGGGGTGGTCGAAATCGGCCTCGCAGATGATGCACCGAATATCTTTGCTCACGTTGATACCGATCTTGGCAAGCAACACGTCTGCGTCACGACCGACACAGTCGCGGTTGACAATGGTCTTGACCTTGCCGTTTTTGTCGGTCTTGTTGACGAGTACGATGTCGGCAAGCTGTTTTGCCTGATTGGCGTTGATCTGGTAAGCTCCGTTGCGCAACATGACAGAGATGAGCTCGTCGGCGATGTTGCGGAACGCGAACACTTCTTTTTCGGCGATGCAGGGCAGGTTGTTGTCGAAGGTGCAACCATCGATAATGTCTTTACCGGCTTTGGTGATATCGGCGGTATCGTCCACAATGACCGGCGGGTTACCCGCACCGGCACCGATCGCTTTTTTACCGGAAGAAAGAACGGCGCGCACAACGCCGGGGCCACCGGTGCAAACGAGCAAGCGGATAGACGGATGCGACTGCATGATCGCCGCGGATTCCATCGTGGGTTTCTTCATGGAGCAAACCAACACGTCGGGGCCGCCCGCCGCCTTGCAGGCGCGGTTGACGAGGTCGACCGCGTAGTTGGAGGTCGCGATAGCGTTGGGGTGGGGGTTGAACACCACACCGTTACCTGCCGCGATCATACCGATGCTGTTGCAGATGACCGTTTCACTGGGGTTGGTGCTGGGAGTGATGGCACCCACCACACCGAACGGAGCCATTTCAACCAGCGTCAGACCGCTGTCACCCGTCTTGGCGGCAGACACGATATCCTCGGTACCGGGGGTCTTGTCTGCTACCAACAAGTGCTTGGCGCGCTTGTGATCCACGCGACCCATACCGGTCTCGGCGACACCCAGCTCCGCCATGATCGGTGCTTCCTCGCGGGTGCGTTTGCGGATCTCGGTGATGATGCGCTCGCGCTCTTCCACGCTCATGGAACGAATGGCGCGATAGCCGGCTTCCGCCGCCTTGATCGCTTCATTCATGTCCTCGTAAATACCGATCAGCTTACGGCCACCGTATTGGGTGGAATCCCACGATGCGGCGGGGGTCGTTTGAATGCGGTTCAGTACTTGGCTGACAACCTGTCGGATCTCAGATTCGGAAATTGTTGTTGCCATCTTAAAATCACTCCTTACAGAACTTCATGGTATCTTTTTTGATCAGTAAACCAGTTCAACGTCTTTGTTTCTTAAATATTCCACCCAACGATCGTCGGGCTTTTCGTCGGTGACCACGGTGTCGATATCGGCAACGTCACACACCTTGACGAATGAGATCTTATCGAATTTAGTGCCGTCCACCGCGAGCACCTTGCGGTTGGCGGCGGAGAAAATTGCTTGCTTGATTTGGCAATCTTTTTCGTTTGAGTCGGTAACGCCCATATTCATGTCGAAGCCCTTTGAGGAGCATACGGCTAAATCCACATGGAAACCGCGGATCATTTTTTCCGCTGTAGTGCCGACCATCGCGAGCGCGCCTTCCTTCAGCGCGCCGCCGGTGGATAGGACGTTCCAGCCCTCCTTGTCGGCAAGCTCCAAGAGAATCTCAACGGAGTTTGTGATGAGCGTAATGTTTTTGCGGGATTTAATGTATTTG
>JAFSGO010000027.1 GCA_017440765.1 Clostridia bacterium | reverse complement strand
GTTTAACCCGATGTTTGGGGCGGCGGCGATGAGCTTGTCGAGCTTTTGCGTTGTCACCAATGCACTAAGGCTTAATTTCTTCCGTTTTGCGCGGAAGAGCCGCGGTGAAACAATAGAAACGGAGGAAAAATCCATGGAGATCACGATGACAATTGAAGGTATGATGTGTCCGCACTGCTCGGGTCGCGTCAAATCGACGCTGGAGGCGATCGACGGCGTCGCGGCGGCGGATGTCAGCCACGAGAGCGGCACGGCCGTCGTCACGTTGACGAAGGATGTGCCTGTCGATACGCTGAAAGTCGCTGTGGAGCAGCAGGGCTATAAAGTGCTGTAAGCGATGAGCCCGACCGACGAAATTTTTTGTTGGTCGGGCTTTTTTTCTGCCTGAGTGTTGTTGAAATCGGGGATGTTTTATGGTACGATTATTCCAATACATAGCAACGGTGTGTGAGGTGATTTTGTGGCACTGAATAATAAAACAAAAGATAAGTACCGCCGTGTGATCCGCGGGATGATGATCGTGCTCGCGGTTGTGCTCTTGGTTATGGGGCTGGCTGTTCCGATCGTGAATAACGCCGTCGCGATGGGCGTTGCAGGGGAGCTGAAAGCGCTTTCAATGCCGGCGGAGACAACGGTGATCGAGTCCACCTCGCTCGCGGGGCGTTTTGCCGATACGGCGAGCAGCGTGCAGTATTTCGGCGCGCTACTACTGAAGAGTAATTGCGAGCAGGAGGAGCTGCAGACGCATTTTATGCAGTATAATAACGGTCTGGATGTTACCTACCGTATTGCGCGGCAGAGAGGGCAAGACATCACGGTTTTAGGGGACGTTGATCTCGCCTTTCGCGAAGAAGTCGGGGAAGATGGCTACTATATTCTCTACACCGTCCGCAACGGCGGCAATGCGCTGCAATGGTGGCTGGATATGGATGTGCGCGGATGACGTAAAGGGAATGAGCTTGTTACAGAAAAAAGGGGATTTATATGAAGCTATTATCAATCGGCAACAGCTTCTCGGTAGATGCACAGCGCTGGCTACATACGCTCGCGGTAGAGAACGGCATTGATCTGCAAACGGGCAATCTGTATATCGGCGGCTGTAGTCTGGAGACCCATTGGAAGAATATCGAAGCGAACGCCGCGGATTACGTCTATTACGTTAACGGCGAGGGCGAGGGTCGCCCGATGTCGATCGCCGAGGCGCTCGCGCTGGACACGTGGGATGTTGTCACGCTGCAGCAGGCAAGTCATTTTAGCGGTGAGTGGCAGACGTACGAACCCTATCTGACCGATATCGCCAACGTTGTACGCACGGCACAGCCGCAGGCGAGGCTGTATTTCCATCAGACGTGGGCGTATGAGGTGGATTCGACCCACGAGGGCTTTGTGACCTATCATAACGACCAAGACGAGATGTTCCGCCGCATACTGGATGCGTCGGCGATGGCGGTAAAGAACATTGACGCGCAGGTGCTGCCGGTCGGCACGGTTGTCCAAGCGTTGCGTGAGCAGCTGCCTGAATTTGACTACCCCAACGGCGGTGTGTCGCTCAACCGTGATGGCTTCCATCTGTCGTTGGATTACGGACGCTTTGCCGCCGCAGCGACGTGGCTGTATACGCTGTTTCGTCGGCCTATCGCGGTGGATGGGATGGCACAGCACGGCTTTGATACCGCATTGCTCGAGAAGATTGTCGTGATCGTTAAGAGCATCGTAAATAGTCGGTAAAATTCAGCGCAAATGATTAAAATAAGAGGAGTTGACTAACGTGCGTAAGCTTTTTTCTATGATAGCCGTAGTATTGCTTTTGGTGTTCTGTTCTGCTTGTGGTGATACAACAACTACGGATAGCAGTATCCCGACAATACATACAGGTACGTCTTCGTCGCAAAGTGCTTCTTCCTCAGAAGATACTTCGACCGTCGCGACAGTGACGTCGATGAGCACGTTGACTGATGCGGCAGTGACGTCGATGAGCACGTCATCTTCGCACACTCGCACGACGACGAGTACAACGACTGTTTCTACTACAACGCCGAAATTGGATAAGCAATGGTACACACAAGGGGATGTCCAAATCACCAAGGCGGAGGTTGATGCGGTGATGAGACAGACCTATGTAAAGCCCAAAAACGTTATTGTGATGATCGCTGACGGTATGGGGCCGAATGATATTATTATTACAGAAAAGTATAGTGAGGAATGCTTTGGTTTTGGCCTGCTGCTTAATCAGTTTAAGAATCATGGAAAGGCGATAACGAATAATGATAATGGCGGCGTAACTGATTCCGCAGCGTCGGCAACGGCTTTGGCAACAGGAGTAAAGACGAGTAATGAAAAAGTTGGTATGACAAGGGATGGGATAGTGCTAAAGAATGTTTCTGAGATTGCTCGTGAGCAAGGGAAAAAGGTCGGCATAGTGACAAATGATCAAATTACGGGTGCTACTCCCTCCGGTTATACCGTGCATGCGCATTCTCGTGAGTCTACGGACATATTAGCGAACAGCTTTGTTGACTTTGCGCCGGATGTGCTTATCGGGCAGAACTTTGCTAATTTTATAATAAATTTGGACGCTGAGAGACAAGATAAATTCAAGAACAACTTTTTAACGGCGACGACTATTCCTTTGATGGCGACTGTACTTGATCGTGATTTAACCGGAGAGAAGCCGTTGATCGGTTTTTTCAACTCTGATTTATTGGGTGATGCCAATAATATGTTAGCACAATGTACAGAAATTGCTCTTAATCGTTTGGATAACGAAAAAGGCTTTTTCTTGATGATCGAGGGGGCTGGAACGGATAAAGCGGGACACCAAAATGACATATTTGCTAAAATGAGTAACGTTATCACATTTGAGCGTGCGATCGCTGTTGTACTTAAATTTATGAAGAATAACCCAGATACATTGTTGTTGATTACCTCTGATCATGAGTGTGGTGGTGTGCAACTCCCCGCTAAAGGAGAGGAACTGACGGATGCACTGTTCACCTCAACTAGTCATACTTCGAAAAATGTTCGTGTGTTTGCTCTTGGTTATGGGACGGAGTATTTCCGCGGTAAAACAGTGGATAACACGGATATTGGAAAGTTTACGATCTCTGCAGTAAAAGGTGAGCTGTCATAACAAAAGAAAGAGGGTCTGCGTTTGAATTCCAACCAATTAACTCTACATTAAAACTCGATTCATGGAAACCAATAATCTATATAGCTTACTTCGTATGAGCCGCTTGTTCTGTAATTATGATATCCGTTTCTTGCATGTGACGCAGGCACATACCATCCGTTCGCGCCAAGGGGCGGAAATCATTATAAAGTCATTTTTGTCAGTCGATAAAAGTGACTTTTTTCATGGTGGACCCGAAGGGCATCTAAACCCCTGAGTTCGGCTTTGCCGACCTCAATGATATTTGCCTTGCGGCAAATATGGAGGGTTCTCCGCCCTCCGAGTCCCAGCGAAGAAGAAAAGCCTGCAACCCACAAGGGGTTGCAGACTTATCTTTTTGGTGGACCCGAAGGG
>JAFSGO010000026.1 GCA_017440765.1 Clostridia bacterium | reverse complement strand
GGCGGTATGGGCATGGGGCGGTAACTTCCCCATTCACACGCTGCCCCCTCTCCCCAAACGCAGTGTTTTGCTGATCGGCGTTTTCACGGCGGCGGTTGGTTGTGCCCTCACGCTCTTCCCTTCTTTGTCCGTTACGTGGCGTTTTTTTGCGGCAACGTTGTGCGCCATCGTGGTTGGGCTTTCGTTGTTGTCGCCGCCGTATTCCGCGTGGATTCTATTGTTTTCTGCCGTCGGCGTCTGTCTGCCGTCAACGCTCACGTTGCCCACCTCTATCGTACTTGGTGCTGCCGCGGCGTTGCTCGCCGCCGCGTTGCCGCCACTCGTCAACCGTTTGGGACGTGCCCCCCTTCCCCGCCGTTTTTCGGGCATACCGCTGTATCTCACCGTTTTTGCCGTTGTGTTGGCGATCTATCGCGCCATATGAAAAGCCGTGGCAGACGACTCGGTCTGCCACGGCTTTTTCTTATTGTTCAATGGTGATATGAATGTATCCCGTATCGGTCGTAATCTCACACGTTCCGCCGCTTGTGGTACCCGGAACGTCCACGCGCCCCGTGTCGCTTTGGGCAAGGAACACCTTGTCGGACAGCAAACTGCCTTTTACGTTGCCCGTATCGGTTTTGACCACCATTTCGGCGGCATCACACTTATCGAACGTGATGCTGCCCGTACTGCGCTCAATGGACAGCGTTTTGCCGACCACCACGTTTCGCAAGGTCATATCTCCCGTGTCACCGTCGGACAACAGATGGCGACATTGCACGTCCTCCATCATCGTTTTGCCGGTGGAGACCGCCACCGTTAACGTTTCGCGGCAGGTCATGTCACTCACCGTCACACCACCGGTTGAAACCACCAGATCCAATGACCCCACCGTAGCGTTCTTTACGCAAATGCGTCCCGTGCTCGTCTGTATGGTAGCCGAACCCGCTACCGATGCACTGCTGGTCACGTCACCCGTACTTTGGGTCACACTCACACTCGCAAACGAAAACTCCGACGGAATGGTCAGGTCACCCGTGCTCGAATCGACGGTCAGAGCACCGTATTCCTGCTTCGGCAACGCTACCGTGATTTTGGGTGTATCAAAACCAAAACCAATGCGCTCGTACCATTTGTGCCTATCTTGGACCGTGATGGTCAACACTCCGTCGTTCACCGTCACGGTGTGTTTGGCTTTTTCCGACTCGTAGCAGGTCACGGTCGTACCCATCGACGACGGCACGAACAGGATGTCCGCCGTGTCGGCAATCACCGCGATATTGGTGTACGGTTGCGTCACCGCGTGTTCCTCGGTGGTCATCTGCTCGGTCGACAGTTTGCGGAAGTCCCACTTGAGCACGCTCATCGCCCCCGCAAACAATACTCCGCCAATGACAATAAACAAGATCGCCGCAATCAGCCATCCTTTGTTTGCCTTGCTCATCACGCCGCCTCCTTTTTTGTCAGTCCGTTTTTCAGCCACACACCCGTCTTTTTGGTCAGCTGCCACGCGCCGCGTGAGGCTGCCTTACATCCGTAAAACGTCAAAATGCCGAAACCGACGCACAGCAGTGCCGCGCCGATCAACGCCATTCCCGTCAAGAAATGACCCGTCAGCGCTAAAACGAGCCCGCTTGCGATGCCGCCGACAGCACCGCCGATCAACGATGCAAACACCGACCATAGCGACACGATAACCGACCACAGTGCGGCATACAACGAAATCACGACCGCCGCCGCGGCAATCAGCAGCGAAAGCCACAGCGGTGACCCGATGATCAGCAATGCCACCATCCATCCGTGGCGCTTGCGTTTCGGTTTGCTCGTGCGTTCGGAAAACACCTGTGCCACGATCTCGTCAAGATTGCCGATTGCCGCGACCGCCTGCGTTTCCGAAAGCCCTTCTTCCATGCGATCGTCGATCATCTCGCTGTAAAAAAACTCGCGCTCCGCAATTTCCACCGGCGGTAACCCCGCTAACCGCGTGCGCAGTTGCAACAAAAATTCTTCTTTATTCATAGCCCTTCTCCTCTTGAGTTACAAACCGATAAACAGCCATCAGTTCGTCCCATTCTTTTGCAAATTCCGACAAGCGCCCACGCCCTTTGTCGGTGATGTGGTAATATTTTCGCAATCGCCCGTTGTGCTCGGCCGTGTGAACAGTCAATAACTCAGCCGTTTCCAACCGCTTCAAAATGGTGTACAGCGTCGATTCCGACAGTTCAAGGAAGGGCTTCATATCTTTGATGATCTTATAGCCGTAGGAATCCTCGTCCTTGATAGCCGCCAGGACACACACATCCAACAGACCACGTTTCAGTTGAACATCCATACAATACCTCCCTTTGCACAATACATCGTATCACGAAGTATTGGCGTTGTCAATATTTCCGCGGATTTTCAAAAACAATTTATCCGCACAGTTTTTGCAAAAATATTCAAGAAAGCCTTGACAAATCGGGGAGGCGTGTATTATAATAGCAAGGCTATCGAGATGTAGCGCAGTTTGGTGGTGAGCGGTTGCGAGCGCGTCCTGCGGACGATACAGCGAGCAATAAGCTCTGTGCCGCGGTCGAAATTCGCCGAGCGACAGCGAGATATGCGAATTTCGGGCACCGCAAACGGCAGCTTCGTTCGGAACGAAGCGCATTCGATCTTTCCCACAATTTCATACGATTCACTATCGAGATGTAGCGCAGTTTGGTAGCGCGCTTCGTTCGGGACGAAGAGGCCGCAGGTTCGAATCCTGTCATCTCGACCAAACATGAATAATCCGAACCTCCGTCTAATAGGCGGTGGGTTCGGATTTTCTCTTTCAATAGACTATCCAAATTTTAACTCAAAAACAAACGGAGGTTAGTTTATGAAAGAAACTTTAGAAAATTATATTTATGACGAATCCAACGGCTTATGCTATGAACCGCAAGGTGATTATTACATTCCTTGCTTCACTCTGCCGGAGGTTATAACAAAAGAAATTGGTGTATGGGGTATGCGGCATTTAGATTATCTCAAATCGCACCGAAAAGCCACCTACAATCGCCTAAGTTTCGAAGGCAAACTCAATTCCTATCTGTATGATATAAACGACCAGGCGAAAGAAATGTTCGATAATCTTATAGTGCAGTATAAGAAATCAGAAGGCATAACTGAGGAATTGAAAGCAAATAACCAACTGGAGTGGGTGCGCCGAATGAATAACATCCGAGAGCGCGTAACCGAAATCGTAAACAACGAACTAATATATAGATAAACCAGCATTCAGCTTTGTGGTAAAAGTTAAGGCGGAGAGGTCACCCTCTCCGCCTTTGTAATTTACCGAAATATGTTCTCTTTACAAATCAAATTAAGTACATCAGCCAAACGGTCAAAACATTCACAACATAGATTTAGTTTTAATGTTTCACCATCGTGAGCCGAGCCGTAGCCGACCTGCTTTTCAAAACACAAATCGGCAAACTTGTCGTGCAATTCAAATTTCTTTCCGCACATTGTACATCTTTTTGTTTTCTTCATTTTTCATACCTCCAAAAGTAAAAATACCCATAACAAATCAAGCCGAGTACTTCGGCGTGATATGTATGGGTATTCGCTTTGAATATGGAGAATATTATATTTTGGCTGTTACTCTAACACAAACTCATCCATCGGGTCAAAGTCGGCAAAGTTTTTGTTCTTGTAGTCAAGCAAGATTGCCAACACATTGGTGGCGTTGTTTTCGTTCGCGATGTTGATGAAATCGCAAATCTGTGCCAGCGTGAACTGTGGCAAAAACGTCTCCACCGAAATGTCATCCTTCGCAATGCGACCATAGGCCGTGATACGGTCGAAATAGGCAACCAGATGGTTGACAACACGTGTAAATTTCTTAAAACCAAAGCTTTGAATTTCAAAGCAATGATCTTTTTCAATATGGTGCCTTTCCCAATCCAAACGCTCAATTTGCGCGTCGCATCCCTCAAGACGGATGTCGATTTCATTATGAAAATCGTAGTCCTGTATAGTGATGCCGTGCTTTTGTCTGCCGGTAAAACGATAATACGGAATGCGACAACCGGCATATCGGTTCGAAGCGATTTCCGCAGGATTTACAACCGGCTCCCACACTTGCTCGAAGGGTTGCTTTAACCCGTGTTTAACAAAATACTGTTGCCAGGCTTCCACGTCTTCCTTACTCATATTTATCGGATGTGCCACCGAAATCGTTCCGGCGCCGATCTTGTAGGCAGAGCCGTCCGCACGGAGGACGTCACGACCACTGAGTGTAAAGGTGCGCTTCCCCTGCTGCCATACCAATAGCTCCGCCACTGAGCGCAACAGCGGATTGTTAAGGTAAGCATTTTCCCAATCAGCTGCAGCGTAGCTTTTTCCGTTCAAGAAACTTTCAAAAAGGTTTTCTGCGCGGTTTTTGACGATCTTTTTAACCGCCTTTTTCATTTCGGAAAAGTGGGCGTTGGCTTCGGCATACTTTTGCTCGTCGGCACCCTTCTTCGGCAAAGACTTAGCCAATTTTCCGTCGGGCAGTTCTACCAGCAACGTGAGGTCTTTCTGCAAAACAGCAATCACCGTCTGATTGCCCAAATCGTATGTGCGATGCCCGTCGGCATCCAAGCCAACATCGGACAAATACATATCTCGCATGGTATCTGCGTCAGTTCCGCGAAGCTTGGCGTATGCGTCCAGCTCGTGATATTTGTCCGCAAACAGCATTGATGCGCGGGTGGTGCTGTACCTGTTAGCCAGGCGGAATGTGTATAACGGCGGGGCATCATTACCCGAAACGGAGCTGCGCCACTTGGGGGCGGTGGCGGTGAGTTTTTTCATCGTTTCCTCATTAGCATATCGGCAAATCGGGTATGCCAAAAACATCTTTTTGCTGCGACCGGTAAGGCCCAAATTGTCGTTGGCAAGGCTCATCAGTGCCTCTTGCAAACTGCTTTCGTCAACCAAGGCAAGTATTTTTTTCGCCTCGGGACAAACACCAGGTTGTTCATATTCCGCCACCACATCCGGCTTCCCGCCGTACCACGACTCTTCCATTTTTTCATGTGCGAACAACAAATATGCAAAAACATGCACCGCAAACGGCAAACGATTTTTATCCAGAACACCCGGCAAATCCACCGCCGTAATGCCGTAAAAATCCTTGAGCTTTTCGTACACCTCTTTTTCCGTCATCTCAATTTCGATAGCAGGCGACGGCATACTGTTATCACAAGACTGATTTTGCCTATTTGCACCTACAACGCCCATAATATAGGCGTTCGACTCAATTTCTTTCAAGGTACTGTCATCAAAATGGGATTTTAACGCATCATAAAGACTACACAAAATTTCCGGAGACACTCGGGTAGCAAACAACAACATAAAATTGACTACCGCAAGACGAACTTTCTCCGTTGCCGATTCGGTTAAGCGAACAAGCAACAGATTACCAAGCAAATCGCAATCCCCAACACACGCGGTGTACGCCTTGTGAAGAGATGGATCTTGCTGCTCAACAAAAATATCGGTTTGTACTTTTTCAGAAAGCTTTTTCCAAACGCTTTTTTTAAGAAAATACTTTTCCAAGTCATAGAACGGTAATTGTGTTGCCCTATTCTCGAATCTCGTTACCAATCCTATCGGAATAGCATCACCGAAAATACTAAAATCTTGCAGCAGTTTTTCAGGGCACACAAGAGAGGATAGCTTTTTACAGCCGCTAAATGCATCGACGCCAATGTTCGTCACACTATCAGGAATGGTGATGTTTGTAAGCTTTGCGCACCCGCTAAACGCACGCCATCCAATGCTTGTCACACCATTTGGAATGATGATGTTTGTAAGATTTGTGCATCCGGCAAAAGCTTTTCCTTCAATGCTCGTTACACCGTCGGGAATGGTGATCGAAGTAAGGGAGACACATTCACGAAACGTGTCCGATCCTATACTTATAAAGTCACCGGAAAGGGAGACGTTTTTCAACTTTTCGCACGAAGAAAACGCCATCCATCCAATTTTCGTTTTGTTTGCGAAAATTGTTACATCAGTTAATGCCGAGCAACACGAAAAAGCACTGTCTCCTATGTTTGTTACATTCTCGGGTATGATAACAGCTGTTAATTTTTCGCTACCACAAAAGGAATCACTCTTGATAGTTGTTACTTCTTTAGGGATCGTATATGGTCCCTTTTTGCCACACGGATACTGAACCAAGCATGTCTTATCTTTGCTAAACAATACGCCATCTTGTGAAGCATATATTTCATTTCCGTCATCAACAATAATTTCGCTAAGCCTATTACAACCAGAAAACACCTTGTACCCAATGTTTGTCACACTGTTCGGAATGATGATGTTTGTAAGCTTTGTGCACCCGTCAAAAGCTTCTCCTCCAATGCTCGTTACACTATCGGGGATAACAACACTTGCGAGATTTGTACACTCACGAAACAAACGATAGCCAATATTTTTCACGCCGTGTGGTATGGCGATGCTTGCAAGCTTTTTGCACTCGTAAAACGCTAGGTCACCGATACTTGTTAGACTATCGGGCAGAGTAACGCTTAAAAGGTTTTTGCATTCGCTGAATGCTTGACTTCCGATACTCACCACACTATCAGGAATGGTAACGCTTGTCAGTTTTGAACAGTCGTAAAACGCACTATCCCCGATATCGGTCACCCCATCGGGAATGATAACTGTTTTAAGTTTAGTATTCCAGCAAAATGAACGGTTGCCAATTTTTGTAACGCCGTCAGGGATGACTACATCTCCACCGTTACCCGTATATTTTGTCAGCACGCCGTCTTTGATAATAAAATCTTTCAAATCGCTCATTTCTTAATCCTCCAAATCCAAATTTTCAAGTTCTTGAATTATTTCTTTCTGCCGTTCATAGAAAAGAAGTTCTTTGTTATGGTTAAAGTATTCTTTACAACCGTAACGGCTGATGAAGTGAGCGCCGTAGTAGCTGATTGTAAGTTCGGTCACTAAAATCAAAATTTCCTGACCTTCCTCGAATACATCTTCGCAGAATTTAAAGACATTGGATAGTTTTTCACCCGCTTTTTCGGCTGCCTTTTTGAGTTCTTTGGTGCGGTTATCAAAGTCTGCTTTCAGCAGTTTGAATGCGGTATCGTTATCGGCAGGCGATTCTTTTTTGAGCATTGCGATTTCTTCTTCCAAAGCGGTGATTGTGCCGTAATATGCCTTTTGGTCGTCGACAGAGAGTGAGGATGCTTTTTTGCCGACGCTGATGGCATCTTGTTTGGCTTTTATTTGTTTTTCAACAAGTGCTACGGCATCCGCCTTAGGTGCAGCTAAACCAACCCTAACGTTTTTAAGAGCGCCTAAAAGCTCGGTTTGTACTTTTTCTTTGTCACAAACAGTACGGAGCTCGGCGGTGATAGCATCCAGAATCATACCAAGCAGTGCCAAACGCTCATCAAACTTGCCGTTTTTGGCTCGCTGCTTAATATCTTCACTTGCCTTGCCCGCAAGGATGGTATCCACCTGATAATCCGACTTGTATTTATTAAATAAATCATAATAAACGGCGAAATCTTTGGCAATCTTGCGATTTTGCAAATATTGGGCTATCAGCTTTTCATCCACCGTGATACCGTTTTTCTCGTAAAGAACAATCATATCCGAAAGATCTGACCAGCCGCGAGCGGTAACAAAGCTCTTGCCGTCAACGGTGGTTTCGATTTTATAGAAATCATCCTTTTTAATGTCGAGATAGGTAATGATGGATGCGTGGATGCCTTTTTTATAGGCATATTCTTTCCATACAGCAAAATCGGGATCAACGTCAATTCTTTTGAGTCTGTCCCAAGTAACAATATCGAACTCCCGAACGGAATTGTTGTACTCGGGCGGATTACCTGCGGTTACGACTATCCAACCCTCAGGCACGGTATGTCTGCCGAAGATTTTATACTGCAGGAATTGAAGCATGGCAGGGGCAAGAGTTTCGGAAACACAGTTGATTTCATCAAGAAATAAAATACCTTCGCTTTTGCCTGTTGCCTCGATCATATCGTACACCGATGCGATAATCTCGCTCATG